>CAYLLX010000021.1:0-10217 GCA_964384975.1 uncultured Candidatus Saccharibacteria bacterium | reverse complement strand
ATTGCACAGGCTGGCGAGCCGAGCATAGCAATTTGCCAGCAGGCAAATATGCGCGGTTTTTAGAAGTAAATTATCCATCTTGAACAACCAAATACTAAATCCCAAAAGCTTTTTTGATATTTTCTTTGATTTTAAGAGCGACTTCTTCTTCGGGTATGCCTTTTATTTCTGCTATTTTTTTATAAACCTCTAAAACCATAAAAGGCTCGCAAGTCTCGCCCCTATAAGGTAAAGGTGCTGCAAAAGGTGCATCCGTCTCGCACATTATATTTTCCAAAGGAAAAAATCTTATAACTTCATCATAGTCCCTAGCAAAAGTTATCGGCCCGTCAAAAGATACAGTAAAATTGTTTTCTACGATCCTTTTTGCGATGCTCATATCTCCCACAAAAAAATGAAAATTCGCCCTCACTTTTTCTCCGTATTCTTTTTTGTAATTTTCTAAAATATCTAAAACATCTTCATAAGCGTCCCCGCCAGAATGATTTTGTCGGGCTGGCATGGTGTTTTTAGAAGGACGGGCCTGCCCGGATGAGCTACTGCTCGGACGGGCATGTATCATTAATGTTTTATTTACCCTCAACGCGAGTTCTACTTGTTTTATAAAAATACTTTTTTGTTTTTCTTTTGTTTCAGCAGAAGCATCCCTAAAATAATCCAAACCGCACTCCCCCACACAAACCACCCTCTCATTTTTGGCTATTTTTTCATATTCTTCGATATCAAAATCCTCTTGCACATTGTCAGTCGGATGCAACCCTACTCCCGCATAGATAAAATCATATTTTTCTGCTATTTGTATCGCCTCTTTTGAAGTTTCCAAATCCACCCCGATAATAATACCTCCAACAGAATTCTCATGCATACGAGAAATAACTTCATCCATATTTTCTTTCAACGGACTCAAATTCAAATGCATATGTATGTCTGTGTATTTTATGTTCATTTTATTTCCTAACAAATCTTACAAATCAAGCTCTTTTAGCAACTCTGGGAATTTTTCAGTTTTCATATCTTCCATACAAAAATGCCCCATATTTTCAAATTCAACTACTTTTATATTTTTAATTTTATTTTTAAGTATCTCAATACTATCTTTTACAGACTGCATATCATTACTTGAACTAAAGATAGTCATGTTTTTTGTTTTATTTACTATATTTTCATCAATCTCAAAATCAAACATACCTGTACTCAAAAAATTCTCTGTATCGATCCAAGGTGCAACCAAAATAACTTTACCTACTTTTATATTATTTTCACTCAAATAACGCACGATGAACCCTCCTCCGCAAGAATGCCCTATTAAAATAGTCTCTTCATCCAAAGGCAATCTTTCAAACATATTTTTCCATGCATTGTATTCAGGATTGTATGGCACAGGCATCTCAGGAGCCTGAGCGACGACATCTTTGAGTAAAAGTTGTTTTTGAATCCAAGGTATCCAGTGACAATTCGAAGACGCAGGACGCTCTGGATTATAATACTCCTCATCCTTAAAAGGCATTCCGTGAATAATTGTTGCTGTTTTCATAAAAATATTGTAACACAAAAAGATATTAAAATTAAACAGCTTGCACATAAAGTTCCCTTGTGTAAAATTTTATAACAAGCTATTTCCTCAAAAACAAAGGTACCTCTGGTTTTTGGTTTGCTTTTATGAGTTCTTTTATTTTTTGAGCAGTTTCGGGGATTATTATTTCTAGAGCAGAAGCTGTGTTGTATAGACCCTTTAAAAGAAAATATACATCCGCCTTGGCTTCTGTTTCATTTATTTTTATCTTCTTAAAAGGTTCTTTGTCTTGAATAAATTCATTCAAATCTTTCACTTGCATCCAGATATTATTTACAAATTTTGCCAAATCAAAGTTTTCCATTTCTTCTATCTCGTCTGTAAAATATTCTATATTCATATCTTCTTCTTTTAAGGCAACACCGTAGTTACTGCTCATTTGCAGAATTCTACTCGTGAGGTTGCCTAGCCCGTTTGCAAGTTTTGCATTATAAGAATCTTTAAATCTCTCCATAGTCACAGGCGAATCTTCAAAAGAAGAAATCTCAGAAAGCAAAAAGAAACGCAATGCATCCGTGCCGTATTCTTCGACTATATCTTTCGGGTTAATAACATTACCCAAAGTTTTAGACATCTTAACTCCCCCTCCTCCCATAACAAAACCATTGATTATTATTTTATTTGAATTAGGAACTCCCGCAGCTAAAAGCATCGCTTATCTTTTCCGCAATACTGCACAGGAGAGCCTTCTACCCAATATTTTTGAAACTTTTCACTTTTTACCAAATCTTCCAAAGTCTCCACTCCTTCGTCCGCCAAAGTAGATATATAATTCGTCAAAGCATCAAACCAGACATACATAACATGCTCCGGATCATTTGGCACCTCGATACCCCAAGGCATTTTTGATTTGAGTCTCGAGATAGAAAAGTCTTGCAAGCCTCTATCCACAAAAGCTTTTATTTCATTAAAACGAAAATCCGGTACTACAAAAATCGGATTATTTTTATACATTTCTTTTAATTTTTCTGTAAACAAACTATATTTGAAAAAATAATTCTCTTCTTTTATTATTTCCAAAGGTCTCCCCGGATGATCAGGGCATTCCCCTTCTACGAGGTCAGAATCAGTTTTTTCAACTTCACACCCTACACAATACCTCGCTTCATAATTTCTCTTTTCTATAAATCCATTCTCAAAACAACGCATCCAAAAAGCTTTAGCTATGCGTTCGTGTTTTTTATCTGTTGTACGTATATAGTTTACGTCTTTACTTACTCCAAAAATCTTTACAGAATTTTTAAAATTCAAAAAACTTTTATCTACGAATTCTTGAGGTGATAAATTATTTTCTATTGCTTTCTCGTAAATTTTCATCCCGTGCTCGTCTGTACCAGTGTTGAAATACACATCATAGCCCAAAGCTTTTTTATAACGCGCTACTACGTCTGCCCGGATGAATTCCAAAGAATGCCCTATATGCAAATCTGCATTTACATAAGGCAAAGTTGTCGTTATATAAAAAGTTTTATTGTTTGTTTTCATTTCTTTGGAAAATCTTTTTCTTTTCTAAATCATTCATCAGCTCCATCAAAACCACAGCCACAGGCACAGAGAGCACCATACCCCAAAATCCGCCCAATTCAAAACCTATCAAAACAGAAAGTATCACCACCAAAGGTGAAAGCCCTACGACAGTATTTATCACAAAAGGAGTTAGGAAATATGATTCAAATTGATTTATAACAAAATACACAGCACCGACGATCAAAGCTTCTGTTACCCCTCCCGACATATAAGACAAAGACATAGCCGGCACCACAGCCAAAACCATACCATAAGGCACCAAAGTCATAATACCTGCGACAATAGCGAGCATCAAAGCATATTTAACTCCTATTAAAATAAGAGCAAGATATATGATAATACCTATAATAAGACCCAAGAAAAGTTGCCCTCTCATCCAAAGGGATATCTTACGTCGAGACCTATTCCACAGATCTATAACATAATCCTCATTTTGTATAGGTAAAATAATTCTCAAGAAATTTTCAATACCCTTCTCTTGAATAGAAAGGTAAAAAGAGATAATAACGATAAGCACAACGTTAAAAATACTACCGAAAGCCACAGAAAGAGTTTGCACAAATCCAGTAGATAGATTGTTTACAAAAGCCTTGGAAGCTAGGAGCAAAGTATTGATAGACATCTTGTCTGACAAACTAACCAAAACATCTTTTGCTCCAGAAAAAGCTTCATTTTGGAAATAAACAAAGAAAGTAACATCGGGAAAGAAGTCAGAAACAAAAGTTGAAAAATTATATATTTCGGTGATGAGCAACGGAGCAAATAGGTAAAAGAGCCCCGACATAAGTAAAATAGAAAATACATATAAAACCACAACTCCCCAAACACGTCCCAATTTTATTTTTTTGAAAAAAGGCACAGCAGACTCTACAAAAGAAGCTATAACGATAGAAGTAAGCAACACAAGGAGCAAGTTACGCAAAACCCAAAATATTAAAATAAAAAGCAATATAATAAGAAAACGAAACATGGTGCCCGTGCTTATAGATATTGTTTGTATATTGTGATTTTTGTCCATAAATCCATTATACTCTTTTATTTATTTTTTCAAAATTAGAACTTGAGAATATCTTTAAATTCCTCCCCCTTTTCAAAAGGACCAATCAGGGCTAGGTTTAGATTTTTGTCTTTAAATACTTCTTTTGCTATGTCTTGGATATCTTTACTTGTGACATTTTTTATTTTCTTTATCTTATCTTCTGGATTCTCTATTTTATTGATAAGGATTTCTTGCGTACCGTAAAAATTCGCCACGTCGTCCGTCGCTTCGAGAGACATACGCATATTGCTAATAAACATATTTTTTACTTTATTAAGCTCTTTTTCGGAAACCAATTCATCTTTTAATTTTTGACATTCTTCGAGCAAAACTCCGATAACCTCTTTTACTCTTTTATTATCCACTCCCGAAGATATTTGAAATAAGCCGTGATCAGTATACAAATCCGCAAATGACCTCACATAATAACAAACACCCATCTCCTCGCGAAGTTTTATAAAAAGCCTAGAACTCATCCCTCCTCCGAGCACTCCTCCCAAAAGAGACAGAGCCATACTTCTCTTGTCAAAAATATCAAAAGCTCTAAATCCTAAAACAAAATGTGTCTGATCTGTTTTTTTATTTTTTACCAAAGCTTGAGGAGCCTTTTGTGTGTCTTTTGTTTTTTTCTTTTCTTCTTTTTTAGAATCAGCTAGCTTACCAAAAGTTTTTGTTATGTGTTGTAAAGCTTCTTTTTCTTCTATACCTCCTGCTACTATCAAAGTAGTTGCATTTGGTACATAATGCTCTTTGTGATATTTCACAAAATCTTTTCTTTGCATTGCGCGCACAGTCTCGGCACTACCTGCTATATTCCAACCTGCTGGTTGATCTCCGTACATAACTTGCATAAGCAAATCCTGCACATGACGCATAGGCAAATCCTCATACATATTGATCTCTTCGACTATGACTCCTTTTTCTTTTTCTATTTCAGTTGCAGGAAAAGTAGAATTCAGATAAATATCAGCCACAACGTCGAAAATCTGTGCAAAGTTTTTCTTGTCACTTTTTGCATAGTATCCTGTGTATTCTTGCCCTGTGAATGCATTGTATTGAGCACCTAGATTTTCTAATTCTTCAGAAATAATTTTTGCATTCGGTCTCTTTTCTGTCCCCTTGAAACACATGTGCTCCAAAAAGTGAGACAAGCCGTTTAGTTTTTTAATTTCATATTTTGAACCAGTACTTACCAAAACTAAAAAAGTTACAGTCGGACTGTCTTTCATCGGCATAGTTATAACTCGTAAACCATTTTTTAAAATTTTCTTTTTTGCTTTCATCCCTTCAATATACCATAAATTTATTAAATATAAAAAAGCCATAAAACGGGTTTTTAGCACCAATCCACCCAACACCAGTGCGGTTTTGGGGGGATTAATGATATTTAGGGTTCATTCAACGAAAGTGTTGCACTTACTTGTTGAATGAACAAGGGTTTTTATTTATTCCATCTTATTTTTTATATATTCTACGAGGTCTGCGACTTTTACTCTTTCTTGTTCTGCTGTATCTCTGTCTCTCACAGTCACCGTATCGTCTTCCAAAGTATCAAAGTCCACCACGATACACCAAGGCGTACCTATCTCGTCTTGCCTACGATATCTTTTACCAATATTTCCATTATCATCCCAAGCCACTCTACCAAATTCTTTTTTCAAAAGGGCAAAAACTTTATCTTCTGCATAAGCTACCAATTCTGGTTTATTTTTCAACAACGGTGAAACAGCACAAATAACAGGAGCGATATGGGGCTTGAATTTCAAATACGGACGAACTTCATTTCCACTCGAATCTTCAGAATAAGCAGAAACCAAAAGAGCAAGGACTGCACGGTCCAAACCAAAAGAAGGTTCGATGACGTGTGGGGTTATTTTTTTACCTTCTTCTTCGTTTATATATTCTATCTTATGAGTTTTTAAATCAAAGTCTGATCTATAAGCCAAACCAAAAAGTTCTTTTTGCCCAAATGGATAAATAAATTCAAAGTCTACAGTCCTTTTAGAATAATGTGCTCTATCCCCTTCGGCTATTTCAATATCAAAAACCTTTGACATATCAAAACCATTCTCCTCTATCCATTCAACCATCTCATCTTTCCAATACTCAAAATATTTTTCCCAATCTTCTTCACGCACAAAATACTCTATCTCCATCTGCTCGAATTCTCTTTGACGAAAAATAAAATCACGCGGTGTTATCTCATTCCTGAAAGCTTTACCGATCTGAGCCATACCAAAAGGCAACTTTGGATGAAAAGCATCAACTGTATTTTTGAAATTCACAAAAATACCTTGGGCTGTTTCAGGACGCAAATACGATATAGCAGAACTTTCTTCGCTCGCTCCAACTTTTGTTTGAAACATCATATTAAATTGTCTAGATTCTCCAAGTTTACCACTACAAGAGGAGCAATTCTCTTTGTCTTCTATCTGATCAGCACGAAATTTTTTATGGCATTTTTCACACTCCACCAAAGGATCCGCAAAATGCTCTGCGTGACCTGTCGCTTGCCAGACTTCTTGTCTCATCAAAATAGCTGCATCGATACCGTACATATCTCTACGTGAATCAACAAACTTTTTCCACCAAGAAGCTTTTATATTATTTTTTAAAGCAAGACCAAAATGCGCCCAGTCAAAAGTACCCGCGAGACCTCCATATATTTCAGATCCAGGAAAAATAAAACCTCTCCTTTTACAAAGCGAAACTATTTTTTCCATCAAATTATCTTTTTCCATATTTTTTAATTAATTACCTACTAAATCATTTGCATTTGGATAAACACTATCATTAAAAAGTCTTGTTGTTAACGCAGACTTGTTGACCCTTACTTCTACATTAGCAAAATCATCAAAGCCGGTCAAAGTTGTATTGTTGATCAAAGTCGGAGCTGTTCCTGTTTGAGAAAGAGAAGGATTGAATTCTACTTGGAAAAATACTTCTTTATCCCCTGAATTTATACCTGCTCCACGAGGTATTTCGTCTACATTCCAAACAACTTCTCTAGAAGAAGGATTATAAGACACGTCTTCACTCGCAGGAGAAACTTTTTCTAAATACCTAACCCAAGGAGGCAAAGTCGCTCGGACTTGTCCTTTGGAGATTCTATTTGCAGTATTTGTAATATTCCAAGCTATAGTATAAGTTGTCTTTTGTTCTGCTTTTGGAGGTACAGGGCCAGTATTTGTAAAAGGACCAGCAGAATATAAAATCCTATTGTTAAAACTCAAATCAGAAATAAATTTTACTCTTTTTCTATCTACACTATTAAGCTCACCCACACCTCCAGTATTGAGATCTTCTCTACCAGAAACAGATACACTAATATCAACAATAGGTTCATTTAACATACCCCCACTTCCAGAAAACAAAGACACAGGAGAAAAAGAAAAACCAACAGAACCCGAAGCCCCTGGAGCAACTTCAATAAAACCAGGATTAGAATTCCTATCCCAAACGATAGTATCCAAAGAAGAATTGTAAAAACCATCTCTTGTATTTATCGAATTCCTATTTAAAGCATTCCCTGAGAGAGAGGCTTTGATTTGCATATCATTAATCCTCGTAGGCAGATTGTTCACCCAACGGATTTCTCCTTGGATACTACCTTTTGCTTCTTTTGCATATTCTTTTTGAGAAACTGCATCGATATAAAGTACAGCAGAAATAAAAGGTTTTTCTACCAAGGTTGTATGTATAAGAGAATTAAAAACTGTATCTATATCATATTTATTGCGAGGGTTTGCACTACCAGAAAAGATTTGAAAAGCTTTACTTTCTCCGTCCACAACGTCTACCATTTTCCCAGTTATAATAATATTTGACTCTGAACCAGGGGCAAGATCCCCCAAAGACCAAACATTATTCCCTGAAACAGGCATCGGTACTGCTTTCACAAATTCAAAACCCAAAGGATAATCAACACGCACCAAAACATTTTGCGCAGGACGATTTATATTTAAAAGATTTTTGATATTTAAATCAAATTCTTGATTTGAACTAACTTTCAAAGGTGCTTCAAGAGAGATATTGACCGGTGCAGAACTTATAGTAACAGAATAATCTTTGTTTTTTACAAAAATAGCATTTGAACCTTCTACTCTATATTCGACAGACATACGCAAAGGTTTTATACCACCTTGTTCTCCAAACAAAACAACATTTACGTTTTCAGTATGAGCAGAACGTGCAGGTATTTCTCCTATGCTGTATCTCACTCTTTCCAAATCAGAAGAAAAGTCCACACCGACTTTTGGATATTCGATAACAAGGTCTGTCAAAAGCAAGGCTGAGCTGTTTTTATTTATTATCTCTACTTGTAAAGGCAAAGGCTCACCACCAGAAGCAAAAGCACTACCAAAGATAGATATTTCTATGTTTTTATTTGAAACAGTATTACCTCCCCCAAAAAAACTATAGATAGAAAAAATGATAGCCAAAACAAAAAACCCTAAAGAAAAAAAGAAGAATTTTTTAAAAAAAGAAGTTTTATTTATTAGTACATTTTTTACTTTTTTCTTCATATTATTAGCTTCATTTTGCCATTCATCAGGCACATTAAACCTGCTCCTTATTCCAAACTTTACCCCGGAAGAATAATCTATTTTATAATCAGGATCATAAAGCTTGGCCTTGTCTTCTTCTATAGAGTTTAATTTTTCATTTTCATCCATCCCGTTAGATATTTTTGATTAGCTTATAATTACACTACAAGTTATTTTTTCTAAACACACCACACTATTTATAAATATTATTTAAAATATATAACGGGATACATCCCTATTACTGATATTTTTGATTAACTTATAATATATACACACGTTATTTTTTTATCCCCGTTATTTAAAATACCTAACGGGATCCATAGAAACATTATAACACAATATTATAAATGCGTCTCTTTGAGTAAAGTATTTATCGTTTTTATTATTTTTGTTTTATCTCTTTCAACAAGACTCATATCGATCTCTTTGTATTGCATCAAAACAAAATTCTTTATCAAATACTCTTCCCCCACATAACCAAGAAAATACAAAACTCTCAATACAATTATTGCTTCTATTAAAAAAAAGTTTTTTTGCTCTTTTTCATTTTCCAAAAAAGAAAGTCCTGCTATAAAATCCGAAAATAAAATCTCATCTACATTCTCCCCCGGCAAAAGCCTCTTTAAGAGTTTTGATAAATTAAAAATTACAGGTAAAATACCCTCTTTTTTTATTAAAGAATCCAATTTGTTTGTCTTTGAAGCGCTAGTAATACGCCAGAAATCTTTTCCTCGCACAAAGTCTATTTTTACATAAGAAAAATCTTGCAAAACAAAACGTAGTTTTGAAGATATCTTTCTTATCCCTTGCGCAGATGCGACAACAAGACCCAAGTCGCGAGTAAGTATGTGATAATACTTATTCGCTTCATTTAGGTTCTTGCTCTCCAAAATAAAACCCTCTGTGTGATAAATGTGATGCATTATTTATTTAACTATTTCCAAAACAAAAGACAATTCATCTATTTTTATTTCTGTTCCACTGTTCTCTGTAAAAATAAATTCTTTTACTCCTGCGGTTTTTATTATTTCTTCTTTGAATTTATTGATCAAGTTTTGTCCTTCTGTATTTGTGTATATTTTCAAGTCTATAATATCTGCTGGATTTAATCCTTGTTTTTTACGCATATCTTGCAACGCACGCAAAAGCTCACGGAAATCCCCTTCTTCTTTTAGTTCGGGGGTGATGTTTGTGTCTAGGATTAAATCATCTGTATTTTCAATAAAAATAACTTCTTTAACATTTAGTTCGTCTTTCAATATCTCTAAATACTCAGAACCAAATCCTGCATTCTTTATACTAACAGAAGCCAACGGTTGTCTGACTGGAATACCCGCCTTTTGTCTTTCTTTCAAACCCAAAGAAACTATCTCTCTTATTTTTTCCATTTCTGCAATTACTTTTATTTGTTCTTCAGAATCTGACTGGAAAATAGGCCAATCTGCCAAATGCACAGACTCTTCGTCATTTTCATTTTTCAATCTCTGCCAAATATCTTCTGAAGCAAAAGGTGCAAATGGAGCCATAACTT
>CAYLLX010000020.1:0-10380 GCA_964384975.1 uncultured Candidatus Saccharibacteria bacterium | reverse complement strand
TGTTCAAGAAACACAAGGTCACGTATTACGAGCGACCTTGGGAGCATGCACTTTTTTACATTGTATCGATGGTTGTACTTTTTGTTGTATATCGAGATATTCTGTTCAGTTACTTTAGTGCGATATCGTATCCTTTTATGGTAACTATTTTTTCCATATTGATACTGTGGCTTGTACTGCCAAAACTCTACAAAAAAGATTATTTTACAAAAGAGGAGCGACTTCACTATCAAATACCAAAGTTTTTTGAGGTGTTATTTCAACAAGTTTGCATATTGGCAGGATTGCTCACATTCGGAGTATCACCATTGATTTTTGGATTGATCTTTTTTGCAATACATTTACCATCACTATTTTTCATTCCAAAAAAGTTTGCTCTTATTTTTACTGGCGGTGCATTGTTGGGTGGCATTATTTTCTCTCAATTGCAGTATCAAGGAATACAAGGATTTCTGCTATCAATATCGGTCCACTTTTTATTCTACATAGTTTTTCACTACTCATTATCACGGATCCATTTCCTCGGAGATACACCACACAAAAGATAAAATCAAACAGGTCAGGTGCCTTTTATCCCTTCACCTCAAAACTCTCCCCTTCTTTTAAAATAAATTTAAATAAAAAAACCGCCTTCCTAAAATTTAGGAAGGCGGAATATTGTTTTTTCCACTTTTTTATTGTGGAATTTAAGGCACCTGTGATGCCTTAAATTATTTTTTCAAAACCTCTGCAATTTGAGGTAAATATTCAGCAAATTCTTCAGGAAATTGCCAAAAATCTTCGGCTGTGTAACGCTTATTAAGAGGCTCTTCGTGCATTGTTTCCCATGAATATCTCGGAGTAACATGCTCGCCTCGGTCTTCCAAATAAAGAAGATTGAAATGTAATTTTCCTGAGATATTGATTTCGCACTGAAGCATTTTAGATCCAGTAGTATTTCCTGTTTTAAATTGAACAAGGATATTTCCCTGCATGTTTGTGTTGTAAAAATCCACAGTGTGATCTTCGCACAGCATTACATTGTGCTCATATCTTAATACAAGAAATATAATTCTAGTAAAGCTCAAAAAACTAATACGAAAATTATTTTGAGCTTGTTGTCCTGCTTGTTGCAAGTCAAAAATTTCAGGGAATTTTAAGTTTTCCATTTTTATACCCTTTAAGTTGTTCGGGCAATAGAGAAACGATAAAATCACGTCGCTATTGCCTGAACAAATTAGGGTATTTTTAAAGAACTTTATATTTATATTATATCATATAATACCTTAAAAAGCAATAGCACTGTATTGATTAAAGAGCTTAAAAATTAAAGGAAATTAAAGGGGTCAGGTACCTTAGATTTATAATTGACAGCTAGTATCAAAATGCTAAAATTTTATTATAAAATATGAAAAAATATTACATAACAGGTATTTCTGGCTCCGGTAAATCAACAATAGCAAAAGAGTTATCTAAAAAAGGATTCGCTTATTTTGATATTGATGACGTCAAAGATCTTTGTTATTGGATAAATAAAGAAACTCAAGAAAATGTAGGTAACATAGCGGGTAAAGGATTCGATTTTGTTGAAAAACATAGGTGGGTTGTTAATATTGAAAAAATGAACGAGCTTCTAAGTTCATATACAGAAGATTTGATTGTTTCGGGGGTATGCAAAAACCAAGAAGAATTTTTAGATAATTTTGATAAAGTATTTTTATTGCAATGCAGTGAAGAAACTTTTATCCATCGTTTAAAAACTCGTGAAGATGTTCGCTTTGGGAAAGACCTCGGCCATCAACAGGGTGTTATTAATTGGCACAAGAAATTTGAAAACAATATGCAGGAAAAAGGAGCAATTTCTATAAGCAGTGAAGGCGAAATTGACGAAGTGGTTAACAGGATACTTGCTTGTATTAATTAATTCATACACAAGGACTGTCCTTTCATATACCCTAATCCCCTAACCCTAAAACTTTTCATATTTACACAACTCAAAAAATATGTTATTTTTTAAAAATAAATGTTCTTGAAACTTAAATCCCTAAACAAATGGAAGTAGAAAAAACAGGAATCAAATTGATTCTACCAAACACAAACAACAACGGAGTCCTTCTTAATTTAAAACAAGGAGAAAGGCTTTACTTCCTTGCTGGACCCATAAAAGGTGGAGGAGATTGGCAAACAAAAGCAATCGAGCTCTTACAACAAAAAGATCCTTTTTGCTATATTGCTTGCCCACGTTCTTATGACATACACCATGAGCTTTTCAAATATCAAATGCAACCCACAGAAGCACTATGTTTTGAAAATCAAACAATGTGGGAGAGATATTATATGGAGCGTGCATCATGGTTTGGTTCTATTATTTTTTGGCTTCCTTGTGAAGACAAGCAAAATCCAAGAAAAAATGGACCTTATGCCAGAGACACTTACGGAGAGATAGCTCGATGTAGCGTAAAAAGTTCCAAACCTGAAATATTTTCTTTTAATAAAGGATACAACAGGAGGTTTAATGTGATAATCGGGGCTGAAAAAGATTTCCCTGGATTAAATGGTATTAAAAAAAATTCTAACGCGGATCATGCCGAAATTTTTGATTTCTACTCAAACCTCGAAGACACCATTACCGCGGCGGTAAAAAAGGGCAAAGAATGGAATCCGTAAAAGAAAAAGAAAGATTAATTATTTTAATGGTCTCAGTGCTTACTGAGACCATTTTTTTATTATATTTCATAAAAAGATTTTATTACATAGGAAATTCATATGTAGAAATTAAAAAACTCAAGCACTTGTAATCCCACCCCCTCAAAACTCTCCCCCACTCCTAAAATAAAAATAAATGTGTCGAAAGAACTGTTTTTGCGACACACAAAAAATTGACTCTGTAGAGTTTTCGTGTTACTTTAGAAAAATAATGGTTAAAACCATACTTGTTCTTTAAAATATATTTTGAAGAGTTGAATATTGAGAGAATAATTTTACAAATCAATCATTGGTTTTTAGAATTATTCTTTCAATTTCACCTTAAAACCAAACAAAAATGGAAATCAGTCAACTAAAAGCGTATTATGACCAAAAACAAAAAGAATACAGAGCACACCTTGATACTGAATTAAAACAATTCAAGGATGCGAATAATAACTATTTGTCGGCCGTAATAGCTCAAGCGTGTGAAAACGCAAAAAATTTACTTGAAACTTCAAACCAGAAAGCGTTTGAACGATTCAGGCAATCCCAAACAGATATTGAAAATAAAATTAAGGAAAACTATCCCAAAACACTTTTAACACACATAGCAAAATCTGTTAAAAATGATTTAGATAGATCTTTAGAGTTTAATCAATCTCTTTTTGAAAAATCAATTGCTTATTATAAGCGATTGAAAAATTAATATTTTTTTGAATTTAGGTTAGAAGCTACCACAAGTAGCTTCTTTTTTTGTTTAATGATGGATAAAGGGGTCAGGTGTCTTTAAATAACTTTCTCCACCCTACCCCTCAAAACTCTCCCCTTCTTTTAATGCGATGAATTTAATATTTTCTTTTTCTAAAATTTGAGGAGGCAATCTGTAAATTGGTCCTGCTCTACCGTCGATAAGCATTCCATCATGCACAGGGAAAGCAATTTTTGGTTTTAATTCTAAAGCATATTGCATAGATCTTTTAAAATTCATCCAAGGAGCAACTATAGGTAAAGCAAGTATTTCGATTTTTTTATTTGGATTTGTAAAAGCATCCCCTGGATAAAATAATAAATCATCCACAAAATACCCAGTATTCTCTACTTGCCCCAAGTCTTCAAAAATCTCTTCGTGTTTACTACCAAATCCTTCTATTTTTATATCTTCAAACAAATCACTTTCTCCTTCTGAAACCAAAGAAAAATCAACAACTTGTTCTGTGAGAATTTTACCAACAGAAGAATTTGTGATTATTTTTGCTTTTGAATTATTTTTTAAAACTATTTCAAGTGATTCAATGTGCAAGTGGTCTGGATGTTCGTGAGTAATTAGAATTAGATCAATATTAAAAACTTCATTTTGTGCATCACTATACGAGCCTGGATCAGTCAAAATCCTTTTATCTTTATGTTCTATTAAAAGACAACAATGCCCTAATTTTGTGATTTTCATAAGTTAATTATAACATAAACTTTTTATTTGTAATTCAAAAACTGTAATTAAAAATCAGGTAACTTTATTTAATTATCCCCTTAATCCCCACAAAACCGCCCTGGTTTTGTAGGGATTGGTATTAAAATAGTTTAAAATCTCCCACTTGGCGGTCGGGTCGCCAAGTGAGTGGTATATATTGACATTTATCATATTAAGCTATATGGTATAAACAACACAGCTCTTTCACATTTTATTTGATTGGTTATCAGAGTAGCTTTTGGCTTTTGTGACAACCAATCAAATATACAGAGATGGAAAATTTTCTAGAATATTCACAAAGGATAAAGGAGGAAATAAAAAATAATCCCACCATTATTCACAGTATTAAACTTTGTTTTCTGAGCGAGTTTGAACCTTTTCAAGAAGGAACAGAGCATGAAGTATATAGATTAGGTAAAACCGAATCTGGAGCATTTCTTGTCTTAAGAAAAAAGAAGTTTGATGTAAATGCTGATATTGAACGATTTGAGATTTATTGTAGAAATGCTGAAGCTCTGTCAACCTCAAGAGCAAAAGGGAGGAAGCTTTGGAGACCTAATTCACCTAGTTTTTGTATTGGAGTGATTTATCAATCTAAACACTTTGGTGTTATTACTGAAGATATGAGCGAAGATGGAAAATACCAAATGTCTAACAGTATGGGTTCTATCTCTTCTGATAGAATTTTAAACGGAGAAGTAGTTGATGAAGTAGATGTGGATTTAGATGGCTGTCATGCAGGTTATCTTAGTCATGAAGAAATTATAAAAGAATCTTCATATTTTACTTCAAGCTATGTATTAGAAATTTTTTAACCCGCAAGTGATTTTATCGCTATGCGGGTTTTTCTTTTCCTTCTTCTAAAATATCTTCAAACATTTTATAATCCTCTTCTTTAAAGAAAATTGGTAATCGTGCATTTGCACGATTAATTACGTGATAGAGTTCATTTCCTACATCTACTCTTGGTAAGCGAGGCATGTATATATTTTACCAATAGTTGATTTTAAAATAAAGTATTCTAAATAAAACTGCATTAAAGGTACCTGACCCCTTTAATCTTAATTTATAAATTCATAAAAAATTTTCTCCCCCCACTCCTAAAATAAATGCTAAAATGTATCTATGGAAAAAATAGTTACAATTATCCGTAAAATTTTTAATTTTAAAAAAGAAAATCCAAAATATTTACTTCTACCAAAAATAAGAGAAGATAAATTAAAACTTATTAAAAAAACATTTGAAACAAAAGCTATCGAGGGTCATTTGTTTGGCTCTATGGCTCGTGGAGATACTGATACTTTTAGTGACATCGATGTATGGCTTATTTTCAAAGACGAAGAAATGAAAGAGATCTTAGAAAATAGATTTACATACTATGAAAAAATCGGAGAAATTATTCACACAATAGAAGCTCCCCAAAACAGCCCAATAAATGGAATACAAACTTCTGTTTTATATAAAACAGAAGCAGGACTGCTTTTTGTTGATTATTCTTTATGTCCTCTTTCTACTGCATTTATTACCAAGGAAAACAAAAATCTTTTTGGTGAAATACAACTCCCCCTAGGAGAAGCAGGTTTCAACCCTCAAAAAGTTACTGTTTCAGAAACATATAGAATAGATTTTTTTATTGGTTTTATTTTCAATGGAATAAAAAAAATAATTAGAAAAAACAAAGAAGGATTTGATCACATACTAAAAGAATACGAATACTTGTCGAGCAGATACGGGATGGATGTTGGTGAGCTTTCAAGTAAAGAATTTAATTTTGAAACATTGAAAGAAATAATAGTAAATATAGAAAAAGTAAGCACAGAAAAACAAAAACAAGCACTCAAAGAAATTAGCTTGTTCTTGGAGATGGTTAATAAAAATAAATAAGGGCACCTGATAAATTTAAAAAAAACAAAACCCCTACTATTCAGTAGAGGTTTTTTTAATACTCATTTCTAACCCAATAAGAAAACTCTTGTGTCCCAAATGAGACCAAAGGGTTATATTTTTTCTTGGAAAAATATTTCCAAGAATTCTAAAACCGAGCCCTGACTCAGTTTGACCAAAGAAACCAGCGCTCAAAAAGTTATTGAGCACAAAAGTCAAATGACTTTGATACCAAAAACCCGAAGCCCTACCCTCCTCAGCATACAACTCAAACTGCATTTTCTTGTATTCCCCGTAAACAAAACCAGCAATCCGAAGCCCTGTTTTTTCTCTGTTTTTTTCATATCCAAAACCAAAACCATTTTGAATATTTAATTTTTCAAACAGATTAAATCCATAAGACAAACCCAAAACCGAAGCTATGTATTTATCAGACGGAGACAAAAAAGAAAAGTTCCAGATATTGGTATTTTTCAAAACAGGAATCTCTCCATAAACCTGAACAACACCAACACTACGATAACCAACATGCCCTATTTTTTCGTATGGAGGATTTATTGCTTGCAATAAGATTTGTATTTCTTGAGCGGAAACATTTTTTTTAAAGAGACACAAAAGAGCAAAGATGAAATAACATATTTTTTTCATATTCTTTTTTAAAATTCCTTTTTACAAGATGTCATATTATTTTTATTAAGTCAACACCCTACTTAAATCAAAGACGAATGAAATCTTTGCTTTAATTCCTTTGACAATAAAAATCAAAAGGTTTAAAGGGTCAGGTACCTTTGATTTGCCTACCTCTTTCTCTTGTTGTTGCTTCTAATTTAAATCTGTATATCGTGTGACACTCTTTCATACACAAAGACCGTCCTTGTGTATATATTAAATAGCTGGCATACGATTTGCCATCTTCATGATAGTTATATCATCATAATGATCAAACAAATCTTTTGTATCCTTGTCTAATTGTCCTTTCATGTATTTATCTTTAAGTATTTGTAGATGTTTTTTACCAAAAACTTCTTTTTTTATATCAAAAGTTTCACCTAAATCTCTATACATAGATTGAATTCTAGTATCAGTTTCATGAATTAATCCAACATATTCTTTGTCTGGAGCATTTTCTTTAAAAACTGGTTTCCAGTCTTTATATAATTCACTTTCCAATAAACCATCTTGTGCTATATGCCCAAATTCATGATGCAAGTGGTTAATATTTATGCCTTCAAGACGTTTACGATATTCCTCAGGCATAAATGGCACAGGGGGTTTCTCTTTTATAAAAACTGAATTCTTTATATATTCAGGAGTATCGTCCCTACCTCCTGGCACATGAAATGCAGAAGCTTGTTTAATATTATCTTCACCTGTCATTTCAGACAAAACACCAACAACTTCTTTGTATTTATCATAAGACAAAACAAATGTTTTAGCGTTCGATGTGTTATCAATTAACCAATTTTTTATCTGCAACACATCTTCATCTGTAGCTCCTTTTATTTTTAATCTTCTTGATAATTCATTAGAACTAGCCCAGTCTATTTTAGATTTTTTTACTTGATTAATAATATTCTCATATTTTTCAGAAACATCAAATTTTATTAATTCTTGCAACTTGTTTTCTAATAATATTTTTTTATTCTCAAGTTCATTTTTAATTTTAATATTGAAACTTACCGAAGGAATATTTGATTCTTCTCCAGAAAGGCCTAATTCATGTCTAATGTTGTTAACTTTTATAATGGTATTAGAAATATTTTCGTCTTGTTTTTGAATTTCAAGATTTATCTCATTTACTTCGTTTTCTATTGAATCAACTGTGACTGGTTTGACTTCAGGATTATCATTAATAATATTTTTTTCAAATACATTGTTTTCTTTTTTCTGTATTTCTTCCATGGAAATATTATATCATCACCAAATACAAATTCACAATACTAAAAACAAAACCCTATTATACTGATCAAATGTAATCACTACACAGGACTCCCTTATACAAACCATTAATTTTCAAACCTTAATACCCCAAAAATAACAAAACTCTTTGACAATAAAAATCAAAAGTTATACTCTTAAAAGAAATGTTCCTTTCAGTTAAACCCTAAACCCAAAAACAATGGAGACAAAAGAAATAATGCCGCACAGAACTCAGGGCCAAGGGCCTGTAATTATTTTCCTTTCCGGATTATTCGGGAAGTTGAGTAAATGGGACAAACAGATCGAAGAGTTTTCTGTCGATCATCAGGTTATAATACCTGAATTCCCTATCTTTAACTGCCCTATGAATGATTTGAAAGTCGAGATATTGGCTTTAAAATACTTAAGGCAATTCATAGAATCCCTAGGATTACAAAATCAAAAAATTGATTTTGTCGGTAACTCTATGGGGGGGCACATAGGTCTTATATGCGGGATTCATTATCCCGAGAATGTAAAAACCCTCACGCTCACAGGTAGTAGTGGTCTTTATGAAAAATCATTACTAAATACTGCAAGTCTTATTTTTAATAGGGGGTCTAAATCCTGGATAGAGGAAAAAGTCAAAGAAGTGTTTTACAATCACGAGACCTGTGTAACACCAGAAATGGTGGATGAGGTGCATAGACTAGCTAATGGCAGAGATTCATCTTTGCGCTTGATTAGACTCGCCAAATCTTCCCAAGAGCATAGCGTCGAGAAAGATTTGCACAAAATCAATTTTCCCGTGCTTTGTGTTTGGGGAATAGATGATAAGATCACCCCCGTCGAAAAATCGGGTTTGCGATTTAAGGAATTGATAACAAAATGCGAACTTGATACTCTGCCTCAGTGTGCACATGTGCCACCGATGGATCAGTGGCTGGAGTTTAATCAAAAATTAAGGAATTTTTTGGTACAATATTCAACAAGTTCCTAAAAAATGAGACACCTTTATTATGACCGGCTTGTTCACGCAAGCCGGTTTTTTTATTTATAAAATAATTTTTCTCTTTTATGTTACAAATCAATCCCTAACATCTTTAAAACTATCTTAGCAAATGGATCCGCAGTTGTTCCGTAAACCATAACTCCCCCGAGCAGGCCTGTTATTGAAATAGAAAAAAGACCAAGAATAGCGAGCGTCACAGAGATTATCGAATGAGTCAAAAAATCTTTGAAAAAGGTTACTACTTTTATTATCTGTACTGATTTGATTTTCAAAATAATAAAAGACATAGCCACAGACAAAGTCTCACCAATTAAAATAATTAGATAAATGAAAGTTGCCATATTTGCAAAAAATGCATGCATCTCAACCAAGTCACGGTTTGGGTGAGTTATATGTTCGGCTGTTTCTCCTGTAGACAGAGCAACAAAAGCACCGATTACTCCAAAAAATAAAAACGCTCTCTCGATTTGCTTCCATGCAACAAAAGGCAGCCATTTTTGTAATGGAAGTATTTTAATAAGTGAGTAAACAAAAAGAAATGCTATCGGAAAATGCACAAAAATTGGATGAATATTGTATATCATAAATTTAATCATATCATACAAAAAAACAAAAAACAGTAAATTTTGCTAAAAATTTACTGTTTTTATAGCAACCAAAAATTATGATAAATACTATTTCAAATAACTATCGAAATAAATAGCGTGACATGTGTAGCCGTCGGGATTTTTTTGCAGGTAGTCTTGATGATAATCTTCTGCTTTGTAAAATTCACCCACAGGCTCGAGGGTAGTCACGACAGGATTTGGCCATCTTTTTGATTTATTTACTATGTCTATAAAATCGAGAGCCTCACTTTTCTCTTCTTCATTTGCATAAAAAATAGCGGAACGATAAGAAGTACCGATATCGTTGCCTTGTTGATTTAGGGTTGTTGGATTGTGTATTTGAAAAAAGAAATCCAAAAGTTTTTTGTAGGAAGTTTTTTCTGTGTCGTATTGTATTTCGACGGCCTCTGCGTGCCCTTTGTGATTTTCATAAGTTGGATTTTCTACTGCACCTCCTGTATAACCGACTTGTGTTTGGACTACGCCTTCCTGACTTCTGATAAGTTCTTGCAATCCCCAAAAACAACCCCCTGCTAATATTATTTTTTTGATCATAATTTTATTTTCCTTTAATAAATTTCATGGATATAGAATTCACACAATGACGAATATTTTTATCTGCTAAATAAAAGTTTTATATGAATATTATACCACATATTTTCTTTGTGCGAGGTTCATCCCGCCAAGGCGGGACGAGACCCAGCCGTGGTGGGAAGAGACCCCGCCATGGCGGGGTGAATTTGCATTTATTTTGATTTTAGCTAGTATAAGGATAGGAACTTAAAAATTTATTATGGAAAAAATGGTATTCGTTGTTTTTTCAGGTGATCACTTGGCAGGCA
>CAYLLX010000019.1:7457-10525 GCA_964384975.1 uncultured Candidatus Saccharibacteria bacterium | reverse complement strand
CCAAGTATTGGGTCTGAGTGCTTGGTCCAATACTACATCTTCTGTTTTTTCTAAGTTTTCTTTTTTGTCCATTTTAAAATTATTAGAGCATAATGCTTGACATTTAAAAAGCTTTATGCTATACTACCTAATATAAGCACGTTATCAACATGCTATCCACATTATAGCATTTACATAGATTAGAATATAGTATAAAAATAGAAGCAGGGGATTATTAAGAAGACATTAATCTCTAAGCAATCAGCTACGGTTATACATCTTTGCGTAGGACGTCTTGGTTACCTTTATTGGTTTACTGGGGTTATCCTTCAAGAATTTGTTACTTTTAGAGCAAAAGTTTTAAAAGGATTGTTTAGAGATTAGTGTTTTTTTATTTTGTTTTGTATTTTTTATAATTCAAACAAAATTCTTTACCTCCTGTTTTGAAATGATTGTGTGCTTCTTCTATTATTTTCAAAGCCTCATCTGTGTTTTTTGCAAAATACACAGAGTTATAGTCTATTTGATCTAGGTATTTATTTTTCAACGGTTCATCTTTTATCCATTTCAAAAGTCCTTTCCAAGTATCACCTAAAAATATTATCGGTATATGACAGATATGATTCACCTGGACGAGTTGCCATGTGTAAAAAAGTTCGAGTAGGGTACCGATGCCTCCCGGAGCTATCACGACTGCATTACTCAAAAGCATAAATTCATCGAGCCTTTTTGAAAAAACTTTAAATTCTTTTTTATATTCTACTGATTCGTTGAAATGTTGCTCGCGAGGGAGCTTGATTCCTATGCCGATAGAGATAGCTTCTCCGCCTGATTTTTTTGAACCTATTATGTGTCCTTCGTTGGCTGCTTGCATAAGTCCGGGACCGCCACCTGTTATTACGTCGATATTTGCTTCACCGAGTTTTTTTGCTAAATCTTTTACCCCTTTATATAAGGGGTCATTTTTTTTTATTCTCGCACTACCAAAAACAGCAACACGAAAGTATCCTCCATTTAATTTTTTTAATTCACTACCTTTTTTCTTCATATTTATTTTATTTTTTATTCTTCGTATAAGTCTACGACACTTTTTACTTCTTCTAATGATGTTATTTGATTTAGGACTTTGACGATACCGTCTTGTCTCATTGAGAGTATACCTTGTTTTTTGGCTACTTTTTTGATTTCTCTTTCACTTGGATTTGTTGGGATTATTTTTTCTATTTCTTCATCTGTTTTGATAGCTTCAAAAATACCCATTCTTCCTTTGTATCCTGTCATGTTGCATTTTTCGCAACCAACAGCTTCAAATATTTTTATTTCTTGATTTTCGTCTAGTTTATATTTCGATAAATCTTTTCCTTCTTCTTTGATACTTGTGAGGATTGTTTTTATTATACTTATTTCTTCTTCATTTGGAACTTTTTCTTTTTTACAAGTATTGCATAATTTTCTAACGAGTCTTTGTGCGATAGATAGAGACAAAGCAGAAACCATTATTTTTGGATTTACTTCGAGATCTATCAGACGGGGTATAACTCCTGCCGCGTTATTGGTATGTAGAGTAGAGAATACCATGTGTCCCGTTAGAGCAGACTCTACGGCTATCTTTGCTGTTTCATCGTCGCGTATTTCTCCGACCATAACCACGTCTGGATCCTGACGCAAAGCACTACGTAAACCTTCGAGAAAAGTATAACCTTTGTCGTGCTCTACTTGAGTTTGAGTGATGCCTTTGAGGTGATATTCGATAGGGTCTTCTATTGTTATTATTTTTATTTCAGTAGAATATATCTTGCTCAAGAAAGCGTAAAGAGTAGTAGTCTTACCGGAGCCTGTCGGTCCTGTGACCAAGATCATACCGTTTGGTTTTTTTATCTCTGCTTCGATTATAGAATAGAGAAAAGGATCGATACCCATATCCTCGAGTTTTACTTGGATGGATTTTGGGTCCAAGATACGCATCACAATAGATTCTCCGTATGCTCCAGGAATCAAAGAAGTACGGATGCTGAGTTCTTCGTTTTCTTCTTGGATACTAAATCTTCCGTCTTGGGCAATACTTGAAGTGAGTTTCATCCCTGAGAGAAGTTTTATTCTAGAATTTAAAAGATGATAAATACTCAAATCAAATAAAACGACGTCTTGCAAAACTCCGTCGAGCCTGAGTCTGAGTTTTGCTGTATCTTTTTCTGCTTCTATGTGTATGTCTGAAGCTTTGATCGATATTGCTCCTGCAAGAATTATTTCTAATAAACGGGAAACTTTGTGCATTTTTTTACCCTCCAAAGCTTCTTGGACAAGTTTTGTTATATCTTGCATGGTATTTATGTTTTCTGCTGTGCTACGCAAAACTTCTCCTGATATGTCGATACCTCCGACTTGTGAACCTTCGGCCATAGAGATCTCTTGGTATCTGCTCCAAACTTTTTCCAAGCTTCCGCTAGATACCATGTAAAAAGTAGGTACTAAGTTTTTTCTGGCCATGTCTTCTTTTAATTTGCCCATAAGTTCAGCAGAAGGGGAACGCAAAGCGATATAAATATTTTTTCCAGAAAGTTTAAAAGGAGCTATGTGTAAATCACGCGCTTCTTTTTCGTCTATCGCACGGAGAGCTTCGTTGTCTACGCCGATATTATTTAAATTCGCATAAGGTATGCCGTATTTTGATTCGGCTAGAGTTGCGACGAGTTCTTCTTCTTCTACTTTTCTCAAGTCTTCTAATTGTTTATTTTGTTTTTCTTCATCAAATTGTGCCATATTGGCTTTATTATACAGTATTTATAAGCTTTATTCTCCTTGACTTTTATATGAAAATATGCTATACTTCATACAGTAGTTGTACTTTGACTTATTTCAAAAGTGAAATAGTAATTTTATAAAAAAAGTTTAAACAAAAATTTTCTTGCAGGCAAAAACGAAGCCAGAGCCTGCGGCGAAAACTTTTATTTAAACTTTTTAAAAAACAAATAGAATTATTGTTTCACTTTTGAAAAATATGAAAAAAAATATTATCTTCTTTTTCCTGCTTTTCGCATTCTCCTTCGGGGTTGAGTGCATTGCAGGGGAACCGTTCCTTCCTTATCGGA
>CAYLLX010000019.1:0-7447 GCA_964384975.1 uncultured Candidatus Saccharibacteria bacterium | reverse complement strand
CTTACAAGCAGAAAGAAATCTACTTGGAGCGTCTGGCCTTCAGAATCGAGCAAGTTGCTCGTCATGATGGCTGGGCCAACCAAATCAATTTGCCTCTCACCAAGGCTCACGCTCTTTTTTTTCTCAACCGTATGGAAGAGGGAAATCAAAGTTGGAGTGCTGGGGAGTATGAGGTGGACGATGTCAGTGGGTCTGGTTTTGCTTTTATAGGACGTCCGTCTTATAAAAACCGTGCCAGCAAAGAACTGGGGTCTGAAGGAGTTTTATTTCTCGATCCTGCGAAAGTGGGTATCAAGGGTAATTTTCCTAAAAGATCTCTGATCGCCAGAGTTTGTGGAAACACAAAGTCCGGTATACCAACAGGTTCTTCTTTGCAAGAAGATAGCCCGTTGGTCTCTGCTCCGGCCATGAAGTCTGCTGCACCAGTATCAGAGCCCGCCACAAACTTAAACATTGCTCAGTCAGAGCAAGTTTGGGTAAAACAGAGCCCGCAGGTGATACATGTTTATTCTGCTAAACAACAGCAGAATCAAGATAATACCGTAAGGTATTATTATGAAGACAGAAGTTCTGGGTATTGTTGTCAACAACAACCAGTAAATATAAGTACTACCTATAATGATATAGGTCGTTCTTATAACATGGGTTGGGGTTGGGGAGGTGGATGCACTCCTCCTGTTTGGTATTCTAGAGGATGGGCAAGAAGTGCATATTCAGATGGGTCTTTTTACCAAGGTGATTCATATACTGGAAATGTTTATTTGTATTCTGGTGTGAATTCCGGCAATGGAGGTCATTCTGGGGTTGGAGGGTATTCAGACCCCAGGAATTATGAGGGTAACAATTATGCTGGTCAATGGTATCAGTATAATGGTACCAATTCCGGTAACGGAGGCTCCTCTGGCAACGGAGGTCACTCTGGTAGCGGAGGTTACTCTGGAAATGGGGGTAATGTTATCGTCAGTCCCCGCGGTCCGAGATAATTTATTTTTTTTGCAGTTGACGGAGGTCTTGCTTTTTTAAGCGAGGCCTCTTTTTTTATTGTTTTAAAATGTTAATATCTTGATATGATCTATTCATCAGAAAATGTAAAAGATGTCGAACAGATAGCGGGGGATTTTTTGCAGAAAATTGTGGAAAATAATTCTGCTAAAAATGCGACAGTTGTTTTTCTCTCTGGAGAGCTCGGCGCAGGCAAGACGACTTTTACAAAAAACTTTGCAAAAATACTAGGAATAAAAGAAAGGCTTTCGAGTCCTACTTTTATTATTTTTAAAAAATACAAAATACCTCAAAATAAAAAAAACAAAGAATTAAATATAAATTTTAAAAACTTTTTTCACATAGACGCTTATCGTTTGAAAGATGAAAAAGATTTGCTTCATCTCGGCTGGGAAGAAATACTAAAAGACAAAGAAAATTTGATTTTTATCGAATGGGGAGAGATAGTTTCAAAAATTATTCCCAAGAAACATTTTAAAATAAAAATAGAACACACAAAAACAGGCGGGAGAAAATTTCATATTAAATAATGCTATAATAGGGTATGCCTAAAGAAAAAAACAAAACCCTAGTATTGCTCGACTCTCATGCGATAATACACCGAGCTTATCATGCCCTGCCTGAGTTTTTTTCTAGTACTGGGGAGACTACAGGGGCTTTGTATGGGCTTTCTACGATGATTATGAAGATTATCACAGACTTGAAGCCGGACTATATCGTCGCTTGTTATGATTTACCTCAAAAAACTTTTCGTCACGAAGCCTACGAAGAATACAAAGGAACCAGAGGAAAAACAGACGATGCTCTGATCGTCCAATTACAAAAATCTAGAGATATTTTCAAAGCTTTTAATATACCGATATACGATGCTCCTGGATTCGAGGCCGATGATGTTTTAGGTACGATAGTAGAGAATTTAAAAGATGAAAAAATAAATATCATTATAGCTTCCGGTGATATGGATACGATGCAACTCGTCTCGGGTGATAGAGTTTGTATTTATACTTTAAAGAAAGGTATCAACGATACTATTTTATACAATGAAAAATCAGTGATTGAGAGATTTGGTTTCAAGCCGAAATTTTTGCCTGATTACAAAGGTCTTCGAGGGGACCCATCAGATAACATTATCGGCATAAAAGGTATAGGAGAAAAAACTGCGACAGAGCTTATTTCAAATTTCGGTACAATAGAAGAGATGTACAAAAAACTTTCTAGCAAAGACGCAGATAAAATATTTAAAGAAAAAAAATTCTCTCCGAGAATTATCGAGCTTTTAAAAGAAGGCGAAGAAGAAGCTTTGTTTTCAAAAGTTTTAGCAACAATACGTAGAGACGCACCGATAGATTTTAAAATACCAGAAAAAACTTTTTGGGAAGAGGTGGATTTTAAAAAAGTAGAAAAAATATTTATTGATTTTGAATTCAAAAGTCTTTTTGCTAGATTGAAAAATTTTTTCAATCAAAACGGTAATGCTGTAAAAATAGTCGAAGAAAAAAGAGAAGAGGTGGATGCTCAAAAACTACAAGAAGCGTCTATTATGCTTTGGTTGCTGAATTCTGAAAATGCAAATCCTTCACTCGAAGATATTTTGCATTTTGCGAAAACAAATGATTTTCAAAAAGCTTATGAGCTCTTGGTAGAAAAAATAAAAAAAGAAAATTTAGAAAAAGTTTATGAAGAGATAGAAAAACCTATTATCCCTATAGTTTCAAAAATGGAAGAGAAAGGGATTTTGATAGATCAAAAGTATTTTCAAAAACTCTCCGAAGAGTATCACAAAGAGTTAGATATTTTAACAAAAAAAATACACGACCAAGCAGGTACGGATTTTAATATAAATTCTCCGAAACAATTGGGTGAAGTTTTGTTTGTAAATATGGGCATAAAAGCCAAGAAAAAAGGTGCGAATGGAAATTATTCTACAAATATCGCAGTCTTAGAAGAACTCGAAGCAGATTATCCTATCATTAAAAACATAATGGAATACAGGGAGCTTCAAAAATTGCTTTCGACCTATATAGACGTAATACCTAAGATGATAAAAGAAGACGGACGTTTACACGCAAAGTTTTTGCAAAATGGAACTTCTACAGGGAGATTTTCTTCACAAGATCCAAATTTGCAAAACTTGCCGATCAAAACAGACCTAGGCAAGAGAATTCGTGGAGGTTTTGTCGCAGAAGAAGGTTGTTCTCTCGTTGCTTTTGATTATTCTCAGATAGAGCTCCGAGTTTTGGCGATACTCTCAGGGGATGAAACTATGATAAATATTTTCAAAGAAGGAAAAGACATTCACCAAGGTGTCGCTTCTTTTGTTTTCAATGTACCCATGGATAAAGTGGACAGGGAGCTGCGTCGTAAAGCAAAAGTTATAAACTTCGGTATTGTTTACGGTATGGGAGTAAATGCTTTGAGGAAAAATCTCGGCGGGACAAAAGAAGAAGCACAGATTTTCTATGACAATTATTTCAAACAATTTTCAAAAATAGGAGAGTATTTAGAGTCAGTAAAAGAGTATGCAACAAAACACGGATATACAGAAACCCTCTTTGGACGCAAAAGATTTTTCCCAAATATAAAATCCCGTTTGCCTTTTTTGAAAAGCATGGCTCAAAGGACTGCTACTAATGCTCCGATCCAAGGCACTGCGACAGCTGACGTGATAAAGCTCGCTATTCGTTTTGCAAAAGAAGACTTGGAAAAAGAAGGTATTCTCTCAAAAACTCATTTAGTTTTGCAGATACATGACGAATTAGTCTATGAAGTAGAGAATTCTGTTTTAGAACAAGCTGAAAAAATAATTAGAAATGCTATGGAAGGAGTGCTAATACGTTCTTATTTGAAATATAAAACAGAAGTGCCTTTGTCTGTGAATTATGCTTCGGGTAAAAACTTTGAGGAAATTAAATAATTTGTGGTATAATATATAGGTTATGGAAGAGACAGAATACACAGATAAAAAAACAAAAACCCCGTCTTTGCACAATATGTTTGCGCATTCGTATCTTTTTTATTTTTGTTTTTTAGTTTTTTCTGTTATTTTGGACTTTGTTTTTCCTATCAAGATTTTTAATTCAAATATTTTTCCAAATATTGGTTTATTTTTGATTCTTATTTCAAATATTGGTATTTTCTGGGCACAGAAAACTTCTAGAAAATTGGACAAAGAAAATCTATCCAAAGAATCTTTCCTAAAAGGTCCTTATCGTTTTATAAAACACCCGACTTATGCTTCTCTGTTTATTATGATGATAGGTTTTGCTTTTGTTGTGAACGGGACTTTTACTTTTATCGCTAGTATTATATTTTTTGTTGTTTCAAAAATTTCTTTTATTAAAAAAGAAGAGAGTATCCTTACTCAAAAATACGGAGAGCATTATCTAAATTACAAAAAAGATGTTTTTTTCTAAATGATTTATTTATTTTTTGGAAATGATACAAAATTAAAAAGAAAAACTTATCTGGACTTTATGAAAAGTATTCCAGAGGGGGCTAATATTTTTGATATACATAAAAACAATTTTGACTCGATGCAATTTGAAAGTCTATATTCGAGCAATTCTTTATTTTTTGCTAAATCTGTCGTTGTTTTAAATAATCTTTTTGAGAATGAAGATATAAAAGAAATAGTTCTTGCGAATTTGGCGAATTTAGAAAAATCAGTGAATGACTTTATCGTAATAGAAGGGGATTTAAAAAAAGCTGAATTAGACGCTTTTAAAAAAGCTAGAGCGGAAATAAATTTATTTGAAAAAAAAGAAATTAAAAAACAGACTTTTAATACTTTTATTCTGGCGAATAACTTGGCGGATAGGGATAAATTAAATATTTGGATAAATTTGCAGAGGGCTTATAAGGAGGGGGTCGCTGTTGATGCTATCGTCGGTATTTTGTTTTGGAAAGTAAAAGATATGATTTTAAAGAAAAGTTTTCAAAAATTCTCTTTAGAAGAATTACAAAAAATAGCCAGTGAGCTACCTTTCCTTCTTCCAAAATCCCGCCTCTCCTCCAAAGACGACCAAGTATCCCTCGAGCAATTTTTGATAAAAATCCTGTAGACGACGTATACAGGATGTTAAACTAACTTAGAGTATTCTGGATAGTTTTCTCGAATAATTTTTTTCCATTCAGCTGTTTCGTTTTTACCACTCAAATCCGTTTTTCCGTAGACAAGTAAAACAGAGACTGTTTGTTTTTCTGTGTTCCATGCAACTATGCATCTATTTCCAGAAGTCTTTGCGGATTCTTTTGTGCTAACTACTCTAAATTGTGTTTTAATTATTTTTATATTTTGTGAATCTGTTATTGTTTCAGCTCTGCTTGTTAATAGTAGATTGTCGATACGTTCGAGCTCTTGTGTTACGTATAGTAAAGTAAGATCCCATTTATGTTTATATTTTTTCTCAAAACTATTTATGAAGTGCCTTTTCGCAAAATCTTCAATTTGAACGGAAAAGTTGCCGAACATTTTAGTAAACAAGATCAGGGTCTTCTTGTGTTATTAGGCCGTAGGGGATAAGTTCATTTTCTCGACATAAAAAATACGGCAACTGATTGTGAGTAAAATTTACGATTTCTTCAGTTTTTTTATCTTTCCATTTTTTTCCGATTTTACTCATCAGATTATTTTCTTCTTTTGAAAGTGTTTGGATTTTTTCATTTGTATTGCTGTCGGACTCGCTAATCAGAAACATTTCTCTCCCTTCATTTATTTTTCTGTCTATTGTAATTTTTCCGTCTTCTTCGAGTTCATCGATGGCACGGAAAAACATATCTGGCACAGGACCATAAGTAATCTTGCGATATGTCATACCACTCATACTTTCAAAATGATCATAAAACCATGCAAAATCTGCCAAGTATAATAATTTAGCGAGTTTAGTTTTTGGAATCTTTTTATCTTTTGATAAATTCATCCTGAGGTATGTGAGTATCATATGCTTGTATTTCATTATATTTGGAACGTTCCCTGTAAGTAGGGAATCAACATCAATTCCAAAAAGACCAGCAAGCTTTTTAGCTTCTTCTAGATCGAGTTTTTGTTTGCCTGCTTCTATGGCTGTATAAGTAGGGCGAGATACTCCGATAGCTTTAGCTACTTCTTCTTGAGATAAACCTTTTTTGATACGAAATTCTTTGATTTTTTGTATAAACATATTCATACGAATAAGTTTATACAAAATTTGTAAAAAAGTCAAGCAAAAATTGTCGAGAATTTGACAAAGAAATAAATTAAAAAACCTTAATTTACAAGGGTTTGCATATAGGAATCTTGTGCAAGAAAATAAAAACTACCTTCATTTCTTTTTGTTGTATTTGTCTTTCCAGACTATAATTTCATCTAGTTTGCAAATAATCCAAGACAAAACACAAAGTCCTATTATTCCTAATAATAATGCTAATATGTCTTTCATGTTATTGTTTTAAACTTTCAGGCTCATTTCAAACGGCGGTTCTAGATCTTTTCCGTTACAGAACGGGCAAATGTAAAGGTTTGCGGAAGAGGTAATGCGTTTCCAAAATGATTGTTTTGCAAAAAAATAAAAAGATTCTCGTTCGCTGATTTCTTTACCACAAGAACTGCAATTTTCATTTTTGCAAAAAAGAATATCAGAATAAAACCTACCAGGTTGTTTTCTGTCGTATGGTTCATTAAAAACCTCCCAATCAGGATAGTGAATTGGTGAATTTTTATATTGAATATTTTTATTTTCCTGTGACATATCTTTATTTTATATTTTAATATCTTCTGCTATTCGCATTATTAATCCAGCACGAATATATCCGTTCAAGATTTCATCTGTTTTGTCTATACTACTAAAAAAACCAGGTGACATTGCGTTCTTTTTTAAAAAATCTTTGATACTGTCATAGTCTTTTTCAATAACAGTGAATATCGTGTTCATGACGTTATTATCAATACCACTTAAATCAAAAATGTATATTTGTGGTATCCATGTTTGATAGAGCTGTTCGCCTGATTTGGTATTTAGTGACTCGTCTGTTTTGTTGGAAATTAAAAAAGAGAAAAGGTAACATTTCATTATTATACTTGTGATTAGTGTGTCTAGTTCTCTTGTTTTTTCTATACTTAGTTTTGAAAATGCACTCCTGAAATATCCAGCAAGACGAGGACAGTAATCGGATGTGCGCCCTAAACCGCGAACCCCAGATGTTCCGTAATCAAACTCTGAGTGTAAAAATTTTTCTAAACAATAATTAATTCTTTCAGAAGAAATATTTTCTTTATTTTGTTCAAAGTTTTTCTTAAATTCATTAGTGGACTCAAAATATGGACTTATTATATCAAGCATTTCTTCTACGTATTTTTCTATATCTTGATTTTTGATATTCATAATATCTGACAGATTTAAATCTAATATCACCTAGTGCGCCCGGTAGGAATCGAACCTACGACCATCTCCTTAAAAGGGAGCTGCTC
>CAYLLX010000018.1:0-10750 GCA_964384975.1 uncultured Candidatus Saccharibacteria bacterium | reverse complement strand
AAAAGTTTTCTATAACAATTTCCTTAAATTTTGCCAAATTATTTTCCATTTCCATATATCAAGATTATATCACGATTTAAAATTTATCTAGATACCCCTAGCATCCTAAAAACTATTTTTTTAAACACAAGGCAAAACCTTGTATTTTGGGTAATCCCCCCAAAACCAGGGCGGTTTTGGGGGGATTGAGCCCTAAAAGGGGTATTTTTGGGTTTTTTAGAAAAGGCATCTTTTTACCTAGTGATGCAATCTAAGGCAAAGTATTCAAAGATAAATCTTGTAGAATTATTTGACTTATTTCTTCTGTGTTTGATTTTTCTGAATTAAAAATTCTTTTACATGGATAATCTATCTTCTTGTATTTTTCAATGATTATATCCATAAGTTTTTCGGAAATATATGGTTTACCTAATCTATCTGAACGTTCCCGTGCTCGCCTTTCCAATATTTCACGAGAAGATTCTATTTTATAAAACAAGAACTCAACCCCCAATTCTTTTGCAATGTTGTTTAATGATTCAATATCTTTATTTTCCATTTGCCCCTGCTCTATAATTACATTTATATCATTTTTCAAATATTCTTTAGCCATAGCACTAATCACACTCATGCTTACAATCTGATGCGAAGGAATATCTCTAAATTCAGAAATAAATCTTTTTATATGATCTACTCCAATATGAGCAGTAAAAGAAAGTTTGCTTTTTAGATTGTCTGCGATTGTTGTTTTACCTGCCCCCGCAGGACCAGCTATAACCATTAAAAATTTTATTTTAGTTTTTAACATTAGTTAATTATATCAAAAGATCTAAATTGCACCACTGTACACAAAAAACATCTGCCAATCGTTATGTTTTGCCTAGCGAGTAGGGCGGAAGAATTGCCTCCACCCCAATTAAAAGCATGGAGAAATCCATGTTTTTTTATTTATAATGCGGGTTTGAGGTTTAGATTTCAGAATTCTTGGAAAGTCACGATTTTATTAAAATTAGTATCAATAGTTTTTAATTTATATAAAATTTCATTTTAGTCTTAAAATCCTCTAAAGATATATACTGTTCTGCATGAATCCCAAAATATTTAGCTCCTATAACATTCCCCTCATCGTCGTCCCAAAACAAAACTTCTTTTTTCTCTACATCACCCAAAGTGTTAAAAACTTTTTGATAGAAATCATTACTTGGCTTTTTATGACCTAAGTGAGCAGAGGCAAACAAATTATCAAAACTATTTTTAAATCCCATTTTATCTAACATATATTCAGCTCTGTGTTTTTCTTGATTTGTAGCCACAACACATGTTATTCCTTGTCTTCTGAGATCTTGTATGTATGAAACTAAATCCTCATCTATTTTGTGTTCTGATTTAAACCAATATTCCAAAAATGAATCTACTCCTTTATTCCATCCCCATTTAGGTAAATACAGAGCAATTTCTTTTTTCAAATCACATTCTCCAGTTAAGCATTTAGCAAAAGGACCTGTAAAAAAAGGAATAACAGTTTCAGTGGAAATTCCATGATCTCTAGCTAATTGTTTACTAAAACGCTCAGCATTAATTAGAACTCCGTCTGCATCAAATATTATTACTTTTATCATATAGAAATAATATCATAAGTTCGAAATTATCATAATGGTGCACAAAAATAACCTATCTAAAATAAGAATTAAAAATGTGCGGGCGATGAGGGAATCGGTCAGGAATAATTTTCTCGTCGTCACTCAAAAATTTTCACGACCCTGGCTCACTTATTTTTTGTGCTCAAAAAATACAGTTGCGCCTTTCGATTCCTCACACAAGCAAAGCAGTTTGCTTTTTATCGCCCGCAATAAAAAAACAGCTTTCGCTGTTTTTTTATTGCGGGCGATGAGGGAATCGAACCCCCACCAAAGGTTTTGGAGACCTTCGTTCTACCACTAAACTAATCGCCCTTATATTGTTTTTTAATTATCAAAAAATTGATAATTGAGAACGGTAAGGAATCGAACCTCAATAATTTTTCTTATATAGAACACACAAGAAAATAAGACAACCAGTCTTCCGCCCATACGCTCGGCTCTATAATTATAAGCCGAGGTACAGATACGCAAATGCATATCTTAAAAAAGAACAAGCAACAATGCATATTGTTGCTTGTTCATTATAACAAATTTTATTAAAAAATAAAATCTATTTTTTAATTTCTTTAAAAGTTACACGCTTACGTAATTTACGGCTGAATTTTTTAAGCTCCAATTTCTTTTGAACAGTTTTTTTGTTCTTTCTCGTAAAATACATCTCCCCTGTCTCTTTATTTTGAAGTTTTATCAGTTTATCTTGTGACATAATATAACTATATATCAAATTAATTAAAAAAGCAATATCTTATCTAGACTATAATTCTCGGCAATAAAGCATTTATTCTAGTCGTTATTTCATAGTTTATCGTCTTTTTTGAGGCTATTTCTTCAGCTGTTATTTCTTCTTTGCTTTGTTTGCCGAGCAAAACAACCTCGTCTTCTGCTTTAACATTATTCAAATGACTCACATCAGCCACACACATATTCATCATAACTCTACCCAAGATTTTGCATCTTGTCCCTTTTATCAACACAAAAGCATCGTTGGAAAAAGCTCTATCAAAACCGTCCGCGTAACCTTGCGGTATGACTGCTATTTTTGTTTCTTTTGTTGTTTTATAAGTAAGTCCGTACCCGATCGTCATACCTGTTTGCAGAGTTTTTATTTGAGCGATTTTTGTTTTCCAAGAAAGCACCGGCTTTAGATTTATTTTTTTAAAAGACTCTTTGAGGTGCCCTGCTGGCCACATACCGTAAATACCGATACCAATACGCACGATACTATTTTCATTTTTCAAAGATTCATAAACCAAAACTCCAGAAGTTGCAGATATATGCGTATCGATATTTTTAAAATCAAAATTTCTCAAAAGATCAACTGCTTTTTTGTAATTATCTATTTGCTTTTGAGCATGAGAAAAATCTTTCGTGTCTTCTATGTTTGCAAAATGCGCGTATATACTTGTAAGTTTTAAATATTTATTTTTTTTAATAAAATCCAAAACTTTAGGCAATTCTTCTACAAAAAAGCCTTCTCTGCCCAAAAATGCATCTATCGGTAGAGTTATCTCTTGAGTCTTTTTTTGTTTTAGGCAAAGAGAACTTAATTCTTTGAGTTGCTCTATGTTGAAAATAGACAAAATACATTTTAATTTTAAAACTTTTTCCAAATCACTTTTTTGCACAAAACCCAAAACAAAAGTTTTATTTTTTGTTTTTTTACGTAAAACTTCGAGCTCTTCGACACTATCAACTTGCAAATAATCCACATAAGGCCACAAGACTTCTACTACTTCCGCCAAGCCGTGCCCGTAAGCATTGCCTTTTACTGCGACGGATATCATAGTTTTTTTATCCAATATTTTTCTAAATTCTAAAATATTATTTACCAAGTTTTTTCTAGATATTTCTATGTAAGCTCGAGGGGTATTTTTTTGCATGTGTTTTTAGAAAAGTTTTACTATGTCTTTATAAGTGACGAAAAGCATAAGTCCTATCAGGGCAAAAAATCCTACCATATTTATCATATTGATAACTTTTGTATTCATACGAGATCCTTTGATAGCCTCTATTAATAAAAAGAAAAGTCTGCCTCCGTCGAGAGCTGGAAAAGGTACGAGGTTTATAACTGCGAGACTGATCGAGATTACTGCCATAAAAGATATCAAATACCCTATTCCTATTGCATAAACAAAACCCGTGACTTTTACCAACCCAACTGGTCCAACAACCGACTCTCGAGCCAACTTTGAATCTTCCCCACCTTTAAGCAATTTACCAAAAGAAATTACTGTATCCTTGGCTGAAAGAGCCGCTGTACCAAAACCATACTTGAAAGATTCATAAAAATTAAATTTCCCTGAAGACAAAGTAGCTGGCGAAACTCCAATGAACGCCCGACCTAGTTCTGTGTCTAACTCCGGAATAACATCAACAGAATACTCTTTCCCTTGACGCGTGAAAGAAACATGAATAGTTTTCCCTGATTGATTCGAAAATTCCACTAATTCAGAGAAAGTTGGATTAGAAATTTTTTCTGATTTTGTCTCTAATGACAGGATTATGTCGCCTTCTTTCAAACCAGCTACATATGCTGGTCCATCTTTTAAAACCCCTAAAATTATGGAATATTCGCTCATACGTTCTTTAGCTGACGAAGGAATACTATTGGTCGCAAGAGGTGAACCCATTAAAAATACGATAGAAAATAAAAAACCTGCCAAAACGAAGTTCATAAAAACTCCCGCAAATAAAACAACAGCTTGTTGCCATTTTGGTTTATTTACAAAACTTCGATCTCTGTCGGGACCGTTTGTATTTTCATCATCTGGATTCTCTCCAAAGATTTTTACAAAACCTCCAAAAGGTATCAAGTTAAAAGTATATTCTGTCTCCCCTTTTTTAACGCCAAAAAGCTTGGGCGGAAAACCAAAACCAAATTCGTCAACGCGTATACCAAACTTTTTCGCAGAGAAAAAATGTCCCCATTCGTGAACCAAAACCAATATTAAAAGTATAGCTAAAAAAATTATTATATTCATAAAAACTATTCACCCAAAACTTCTTTTTCTTTCTTTTCGAAAATATTTTCTAAATTATTATTTGCTTCATCTACTATTTTTTGTAATTCGTCTTTTGATCGGAATTTTTGATCTTCTGTTAGGATACTTTCTTTTTCTTGTTCTTGAATATCATTCCAGACTTCTTCTCTTTCTTTACGAACAGAAATACGAGCTTCTTCTAATTTATTTTTCAAAACTTTTACCAAATTTTGCCTCGTTTCTGTTGTAAGTTGAGGAAAAATAATACGAAGCCCTGCGTCATCAGTAGCAACAGAAAGACCCAAGTTCGCAGTAAGGATAGCTTTCTCTATGCCTTTTATTTGAGACTTATCCCAAGGAGCAACACGCAAAGTTTTCGGATCCTCGATAGACACAGAAGCTACATTTTTAATCGGTTGATAAGCGCCATAAGACTCTACAGAAACAGAGTCGAGTACCATAGGAGAAGCTCTCCCTGTGCTTAGCTGAGAATACTCTTTACTTAAAAATTCTTCAACCTTTTTTAAATTGTTTTTAAAATTTGTAAAATTGTATGACATATATGTATTATAGCACAAAAGGAAGCTGTAATGCTAGAGACTCTAAAAGCATTTTTATTGGTGCTGCTTGGAAAGACAAGAGCTTGCGAGTTTGTATTATTTGTTTGTATATATGAGTATTTTTTTTATTTACAAAGAATTGATTTTCCTCTAAAAAACTCTCTAAATTATTTAAAAAATACAAAACCTCTCTTTTCAAGAGACTATCTTCTTTTTCACTGTCTTCGTGTTTTTTTATCATATCAGCAATAAATTCTATCCTTTTTTGAAAAGGCATTTTTATAAAATCTTTGATAACTTGATAATCTTTTTTATCATTTAAAGTTCCTAAAAAATAAAAACGAGAAATAACTGTCGGCAACAAGACGCTTTTGTTAGGTATAATTAGGAAAAAAATAAAATCCAAAGAACTGTCTTCGAAAGTTTTCAAAAGCATATTTTGTGATTCAATATTTATCATATTGATATTTAAAATAATTACTTTTTTATTTTCAAAAGCTTTATTTTTTATTTCTGCCAACAAATGCTCCACATTCTCCACAAAAAAGCTCTCAATATTAAAGATATGCAAGTCTGGATTTTTTTGAGTAGGTATTTTTAAAAAAGAAAGAAAATCAAACACACAAGACAAAGCTTCTCTGCTCTCCCCTTCTAGCAAAAAAGCATTGGGTAGATTTTCTATATCTAAATTTTCAAAAAAATTATTTTGCATTAAAAATTATTTTTTACTCATTATGGCTTTTTTATAAACCTCTAAATGCTCTAGAGCAACACCCGTACCTTTGGCAACACAAAACAAAGAATCATCCGCAAGGACTGCTTTTACTCCTGTTTTACGATAAACCAAATCAGTCAAATGTCTGAGTTGAGAAGTTCCCCCTGTCATTATTATACCGTTATCGATAATGTCCGAAGCAAGCTCAGGTGGAGTTTCTTGGAGAACTGTTTTTATTGCTTTGACTATTTGCCTTAATTCATTGTCTATTGCTTTTACTATTTCATTACTACTAATCTGCGCAGTTCGAGGAAGCCCTTGAATAAAATCTCTACCTTTTATTGTAGCTTTTAATTCTTCTTCTAAAGGCAAAGCAGAACCTATTTTTATTTTTACTTGCTCTGCTGTTTTATCTCCTATCGCCAAATTGAAAGTTTTCTTTATATAGTCGGCTATCGCTTGATCTATCTTATTGCCTGCACATTTAACAGAAGTACAAGAAACAATACCTCCCAAAGAAATAACAGCGACGTCTGTAGTACCTCCTCCGATATCTACTATCATATGACCTTGAGGTTGATGTATCGGTATTCCTGCACCAATAGCAGCCAAAATAGGCTCTTTGACCACGTACGCATTCTTGGCCCCTGCTTTTATCGCAGCCTCAATCACAGCCCTCCTTTCTGTTGAAGTTACTCCGGCAGGAACAGATATCATAACATCTGGTTTAAACAAATTAAATTTACCCAAGGCTTTATTGATAAAATACCTTAGCATTGATTCCGTCACTTTATAATCCGCAATAACTCCGTCTTTCATAGGAGAATAAACCACTATAGAATCAGGTGTTTTACCTATCATGCTTTTTGCTTCTATACCTATAGCAATAATTTTATTATCAAGCAGAGAAACAGCCACAGCAGAAGGTTCATTTAAAACTATACCTTTCCCAGGTATAAAAACCAAAGTATTTGCCGTCCCTAAATCTATACCGATTTTCTTTGAAAATATACTCATAAGGGTAATATAGCACAAATTATGCTAGAATAAAAATACTTGTATTTTTAAACAAAAAACACAAAAACAAGACTTATTTTATATTATTATTTTTAAATTTTTAATGGGATGAAAATAGTGACAGTTATACCCTTCCAAAGAGGACTAATAAAAGAACACTTGACCTACTTTACGTCAAAAAACGTAGAGCTTGGCGACATAGTCACCATACCAATACGGGCAAAAAAGATATTGGGTATGATTGTCGACATAGAAGATGCAGAAAAAAATAAAACCAATATAAAAGATATGAATTTTAATATGAGAAAAATCCTCCAGATTCAGAAAAATTTCTTAATACACAAAGAATTCATAAATACTACTTTTGAATTAAGCAAATATTTTATTTTTTCAAAAAATAACACTATTTCTTTTATGCTTCCAAGCGTTATCGAAAAAAATTACGAAGAATTAAATAAAATATCTGAAAAAAATAAAATCCCCGAAGAAGACAAAAAAATAAAAGCGGACAAATACATATTGCAATCTGATTTTCAAAATAGAATAAATATATACAAAAATCTTATCCGTGAATCTTTTAAAAACAAAAATTCAGTATTTTTATCTGCTCCAAATGAAACATCTCTCGAAAAATTCTACAAAGAACTTTCGCTAGGCATAGAAAAACAAACTTTTTTAATACACGGAGGCCTTAATCCGAATAAGCAAAAACTTACAGCTTTAAAAATCCTTGAACAAAAAGAGCCCATTTTAATAATAGGTAGTATTCCCTTTCTAGCTTTAAACAAAAATGACATCAAAACTATCATCATAGAAAATGAAAGTTCTGCTTCTTATAAGATGATGATAAGGCCCTTTTTAGATTTAACTTTATTTGCAGAGATATTTGCCTCTAAAAATAATCAAAAAATAATTTTTGCTGATACCTTATTGAGCTTTAACAGACTGCAAAACAAAAAAGAATACAAAGAGCTCTATCCTCTTTCTTTTGACCTTGATTTTAAGGGCGAAATAAAAATACAAAATAAAAAGAATATCGAAAATGAAAACACAGAAACAGTAAAAAGATACAAAATATTTTCAGACGAAATAATAAAAAAAATATCTAAATATACCGAAAATAAAAAAAATGTATTTATCTACACATTACGAAAAGGACTAGCTACAGAGACAATATGCGCAGATTGCAAAACTTCGATACTTTGCGATCATTGTTTTGCGCCTGTTGTATTGTATTCTTCGGCAAATGGAACAAAAAGAATCTATGCTTGCAATAAATGCAAAACTGAAAAAGACCCTTCTTTGTCTTGTCCCAAATGTGCAAGCTGGAATTTACTGCCTTTAGGTATCGGTACAGATACAGTTTACGAAGAATTAAAAAATATTTTTCCAGACAGAAAAATATATCAAGTAGACAAAGAAAAAATTAAATCCAAAAAAGAGATGCTAGAAATTTTAAAAAAATACGAAGCAGAAGAAGGTAGCATCTTGGTCGGCACAGAGCTTGCATTATTTTATCTAAATTCTAAAATACCTCTTTCGATAATAGCTTCTTTTGATTCCCTTTGGAGTATACCCAACTACAAAATGAGTGAAAAAATACTACAAATAATAAATTCAATAACCAACAAAACAAAAGAAGAATTTATAATTCAAACAAAAAATATAAATGATTATCTTTTAAAATCCATAGAAAACAATAATTTATTTCATTTTATACGCAAAGATCTCGAGATAAGACGCGAACTCAATTATCCTCCGTTTAAAACTTTTATAAAAATCAAACATTTAGACAAAAAAGAAGACCGGCAAAAAACAAAACATTTTATAGAAAATTATCTCAGAGATTATAATCCTGATATATTTAGTGCTTTTATAGGCAAAATAAAAGATCATTATATAACAAATATTTTAATTCGTTTAGAAAAAGAAAATTGGTATTTTAACTCCAAAGAAAAAAAGATTTCTATCGACGAAAAACTTTATGAGAAACTTATAGCACTACCGAGAGATTTCATAATACAAACAGACCCAGAAGACATAATTTAAACAGACACAATAACAACAAACTCCCCTTTTTGTTTTTCTTTATTCTCTTCTAAGTATTTTAATATATTTTCTGCTTTGTCTATTTTAAATTCTTCAAAAAACTTTGTGATTTCTCGTGCGATACAAATACGCCTATTAGGCACAAACAAGGCTAAACTTTCGAGTGTTTTTAGTATTCTATGCGGAGATTCATAAAAAACAAAAGTTCTCTCACTAGAAGCTATTTCTTTAAATAAAGTTTCTCTTCCCTTTTTATGTGGGAAAAAACCCAAAAAAGTAAACTCATTGGTCACTAAACCCGAAGCAGACAAAGCCGAGACTAAAGCAGAAGCCCCTGGTATAGGCACAATTTTCAAATCTGGATATCTCTCTCGTATTTGCCCAATAAGGACAGTCCCAGGGTCTGAAATAGTCGGCGTACCTGCGTCAGAAACCAAAGCGATATTTTTACCTTCTTCTATAAGGTCATAAATCTTTTCTATTTTTGTGTCTTTGCTTTGAGCATGATAGCTCATAGTTTTATTTACTATCTCATATCTGTCTAAAAGTTTTTTGGTCACTCTCGTATCTTCACAGAGAATAATATCAACATTTTTCAATGTCTCTATTGCACGAAAAGTTATATCACCCAAGTTGCCAATGGGTGTCGCAACAACAAAAAAAGTATTTTTTTTACCATCTAACATTTATTTTCTTTATAAGAATTAAGGTGAGAAGAGATAAGTATCGCTATAGCGACAATCAAAACATTTTTAATTATGTATTGACCTTCTATGGTAGGAACCATGAAAGACTGCCAAGTTGCTAATGGAACAAAAACTAACGGCATAAAAGTAGTTATCAAATGCAAGAACAATAAAAATATAGCCAATCTTTCTAATTTTGGTATTATAAAAACTAGAGCGATAATCATCTCAAAAACACCAAAAGCAACAATAAAAGTCTCAAAAGGGACACCCTTTAAAGTACTTTCAAGCAAAACAGCCACGAGAGGATTCGCAGGAGAAAGAGAAAAAACTTTTAAAATACCAAACCAGAAATAAACAACAAAAATAGCAAAACGACTAAAAGGAAAAAGCCATTTCCTAGATTGTCTAATAAGAAAATCATCCACTTTTGTAATACCTTGATTCATATTTTTTAAAAAATTAATTTATAATACTAAGCTATATACTTTATTATACCAAACAACCTATATTTTTGAAAATTTGAGGACAAAGTTTTAAGTGACTAAAAAGTTTTAAGTTCCTAAAACAAAGTTCTACTTGCTGAGACGAAAAAGAAACTCATAGCCACCATACCACTTGCTGCCAGACCCGCCATGGCTCCAGAACAAGTTCTCATCACCGTCGTCATTGCGATCCAAGTACCAGACACGAGGAACTCCGACTACGATAGGATTCATTGCTGTTCTAAAATAAGTTCCAGCTGGTTGTTTGTAAGAAAGTCGAAACTTTGGTCCGTCATCTTGCAAACATATTTCTAAACCTAACTCTTGAGCTTTGTTGCATATTTCTTCATATGTGTGATTTTGAGTATCTCCAAAAATATCTCTCACTGTGAGTTTTATGAATTTTTGATCTTCAGATATTTGTCCTTTTTTCATTAGTTCTAACATTTTTTCTGTACCTTCTTCCATATAAATATTTCGTTCTTGAAAAGACTTTATCCAATCAGTTGTATTTTTTGGATATTCCATTGTTTTAGGTTTTATTATTTCGATCTTTCTGTCAGGGAAACTGGTGTAAACATGCTCTAGGTGTGATAGTTTTTTAAAAATATCTTTTTCTGTGGATATTGGTCCTATGT
>CAYLLX010000017.1:5267-11207 GCA_964384975.1 uncultured Candidatus Saccharibacteria bacterium | reverse complement strand
TTATGTACGGAGGGGATCAGGAGTTGGGACTACGTCCAGGGACAGAAAATACAACAAATATAGTTGCATTTGCAAAAGTTTTAGAAAAAGTTGAAAAAGAAAAAAACAAAGAAAAAGAAAGACTTACAAAGATTAGAGATTATTTTTTTAAGCAAATAAAAAAAATAGATAAAATAATAATAAATGGTAGTGAGAAAGAAAGACTACCAAATAATATAAATATCACAATACCAAATATTCCTAGCGACTTGCTCGTGATAGAGCTCTCAGAGAGAGGTATTATGACTTCTGCGAAAAGTGCTTGTAGAGCAGGGGACGGTAAAGCCTCTTATGTTGTTTCTGCTGTAAATAAAAACTTAAAAGAAACAGACGGATCTTTGCGTTTTTCTTTGGGTGTTGAAACTAAAAAAGAAGACATAGACTTTGTTTTAAGGTCCTTGAAGGATATTTTGAAAAAACTCCAAAGGTGGTATAATTAGCTTGTCCGGTACGAAAGAGAGATTTATTTTACTGTTTGACTAGATTATAAATTTATTATATAATATAAATATATGCCACCATTAAATAGATTTACAGCCAAGGCGCGTGACGCCATAAAAAAAGCACATGAGCTCGCTATCGAAAGAGGACAAAACAATGTGTCTTCTGTGCATCTTTTGTCTGCTTTGCTTTTACAAGAAGAAAGTATGGTTAACTCTGTTTTAGATAAATTGGAAATCGATACAATGCTCCTAACAGATCATGCTTTGGAGATGATCGAAGTGCCCGAAGGTTCTAGTACTGTTTCTCCTTCTTTTCAGATTTACCTCAATCAAGATTTAGCACAAATTATCGAAAATTCACTAAAAGTTGCTGAATATTTAAAAGACGAATTTGTGTCTACTGAGCATCTTTTTGTTTCTATGCTTGAGACTTCAAGCGAAGCGAGAGAGCTTTTAAATAAATTTAGAATTCAAAAAGAGCAAGTTTTGAAAGTGCTTGAGAATCTGCGTGCAGAAAATATTACAGACGGAACACCGAGCAAGAAAATGCGTTTCTTGCATAAATACACTCGCAACCTTACTAAATTTGCAAAAGAAGACAAGCTCGATCCGGTTATCGGTCGCGATACAGAAATAATGCGTATCATGCAAATACTTTCTCGTCGTACAAAAAATAATCCGATACTTATCGGTGAAGCAGGTACAGGAAAAACTGCTGTAGTAGAAGGCCTCGCGCAAAGGATTGCAAAAAATGACGTTTCTGAATCTTTAAAAGACAAAGAAGTCGTATCTCTTGATCTTGGTTCTCTGATCGCAGGTACAAAATATCGTGGAGAATTCGAGGAGAGGTTGAAAGGTATTATGAAAGAAGTAGAAAAAGCAGAAGGCAAGATAATCCTTTTTATCGACGAAATACATACTATCGTAGGTGCAGGGGGCGCAGAAGGTACTATGGACGCTTCAAATATGCTAAAACCTGCTTTGGCTCGCGGAGAGTTACAAGCTGTCGGTGCGACGACTTTGCGTGAATATCAAAAACACATAGAAAAGGATCCTGCTTTGGCTCGTCGTTTTCAACCTGTTTATATAGATGAACCTTCTGTCGAAGATACTGTGGCAATACTGCGAGGACTCAAAGAAAAATATGAATTATTTCATGGAGTGCGTATTACAGATGACGCGATACTTTCTGCTGTAAATCTCTCTAGCCGATATATCACAAATAGATATTTGCCAGACAAAGCAGTGGACCTTATCGACGAGGCTTCTTCTGCTTTGAAAATTTCATTAGAAAATAAACCACAAGTTTTAGAAGAAGCACATAGAAAAATAATGCGTCTTGAAATAGAAAAAGAAGCTTTGAAAAAAGAAAGTACTGAAAACAAAGATGCAAAAAATAGAATTAAAGACATCGATAAAGAGATAGCAAACTTAAAAGAAAAAACAAAAGAACTCGAGCTCAAGTGGCAAAATGAAAAAAGCATCGTTATCGATATTCGTGCTATTAAAAAAGAACTTGAGTCTTTGCGTATTTCGGCTGAAGATGCAGAGATGCGCGCTGACCTCGCTTTGGCTGCGGAGATAAGATATGGCAAAATTCCTGAGCTCAAAAAAGAATTAGAAAATAAACTTTTGCGTTTGAAAAAACTTCAAAAATCTCGCAGGATTTTGAAAGAAGAAATAACAGCCGAAGACATAGCCGAAGTTGTCGCTCGTTGGACGGGTATTCCTTTGATGAAGATGCTCGAAGAAGAGCGTGCAAAACTACAAAGGATGGAAGATGAATTGCGTAATAGAGTTATAGGACAAGAAGAAGCTATTAAAAAAGTTGCAGATGTTATCCGCCGTTCTCGTGCAGGTATTTCAGATCCAAATAGACCGATAGGTTCATTTATCTTCTTAGGTCCTACGGGAGTAGGTAAAACAGAGCTCACAAAAGCTTTGACTCAATTTATGTTCAATGACGAAAAGGCTTTGGTTCGTGTTGATATGTCTGAATACATGGAGCGTCATAGTGTTTCCAAGCTTATAGGTTCTCCTCCGGGTTATGTGGGTCACGATGAAGCAGGACAGCTCACCGAAGCAGTGCGTCATAGGCCGTATTCAGTTGTTTTATTTGATGAGATAGAAAAAGCTCATCCAGAAGTTTTCAATATGCTTTTGCAAGTTCTCGATGATGGACGTCTGACTGATGCAAAAGGTAGAGTTGTGAATTTTAAAAATACTATCATCATCATGACTTCAAATATCGGTTCTCAATTTGTGCAAAAGATGGAGTCTATAGGTTTTTCAAATAAAAATACAAAACAGGATTATGATGAAATGAAAGAAAAGGTTATGGGTGCATTGAAAGATCATTTCCGTCCTGAATTCTTGAACAGAATAGATGAAATAGTTTTGTTCGATATTCTTTCAGAGGAGTCTATTATGCAAATCGTTGATCTGCGTATGAAAGTCGTTATTGATAGGCTTTTGGGCAAGGGAGTCAATCTAGCAATCTCAAAAGATGCTTTGTCTTATCTCGCAAAAGAGGGTTACAATCCTCAATACGGAGCGAGACCTTTGAATCGTTTGATACAAAATAAAATCTTAAATCCTGTAGCGACAGCTATGATATCAAATGGACTCAAAAAAGGGGACGGTATCTTTGTGAACTTTAAAAATGAAGAGCTTGTCGTAGAAGTAAAGAAAAACAAAATTCAAAAAATTACTCCAAAGAAAAAAGAAAAAGTTTTGGCGTAAAAACTAGCAAAAAAAATAAATTTATGTTATTTTATATTTATCTGCAAAGGCAGGTAAATATGCGTCGGTGGTAGAGTGGTCAATTACAACAGACTGTAAATCTGTCGCCCTTCGGGCTACGTTGGTTCAAATCCAACCCGGCGCACCAAAAATCCCTAACAATTAAAACTGTGAGGGATTTTACTTTTTGTGGTTTTTGTGTTATAGATAATATGGTTTTGCAATATTTTTGCATTTAAAAACCCGAGTATGCTGAAAATCGAAAGAGTAGGCTTTGTTCTTTTATATTTTGAATTTTGGAAAATTTATTTCTATTAAATGCTGGAGGAGCGATAGCTCAAACAGTAAACCATGTTGAATCCTCTGATCATGGGGGATTTATTACTACTTTCTTTTTAATTGGATTAATTTTGCTTTTTGCTAAATTATCCAGCCTAATCGAAAGAATAGGGCAACCTGCCGTTTTAGGTGAGCTTCTTGTTGGTATTTTGTTGGGAAATTTAGTTTACTTTGGTGTAGACTTTTTTGAACCAGCCAAAAATGATCAAGTTTTAAAAGCTTTTGCAGAGCTTGGAGTTCTTTTTCTGATGTTTCAGGTTGGGCTTGAGTCCAATGTGAAACAAATGATGTCTGTAGGATTGCCTGCTATGTTGGTCGCTGTGGTAGGGGTTATATTGCCTTTTGCTTCAGGAGTTTTCTTGGGTCCAGTTATTCTACCAGGATTAGATAATAACGCTTATCTTTTTTTAGGAGCAACCCTTACTGCGACTTCCGTCGGACTTACGGCGAGAGTTTTTAAGGATCTTGGCTCATTGAGTATGTTGGAGTCTAAAATAGTCCTAGGAGCAGCGGTAATAGACGATGTGCTTGGGTTGATAATCCTTGCTGTTGTATCTTCTATCGTTTCAGCCGGAGATGTTTCTTTCTTTGAGATTATGATAATTTCAGCGAAAGCATTTTTATTTCTTTTTGTTGCTGTTTTTTTTGGAGGAAAAATTGCTCCATTTATCGGAAAATTTTTCTCTATGATACATCAAGGGATAGGAATGAAGATTACGCTTGCCATCTTTTTTATGATTGTTTTTGCGTATTTTTCTTACCTAATAGGACTCGCACCTATTGTCGGCGCTTTTGCATCAGGCTTGATTTTAGACCATGTGGTTTTTAAATCTTTCAAAGGGCCTCATGCCATAGAAGAAATAAAAACTATAGTTTTTCAGAATGGTGGAATGCCTCCAGGTTTTATTTCTTCTATGAAAGAGAAACACATAGAGGAATTAGTGGAACCATTAGGTCATTTTTTTATTCCGGTTTTTTTTGTAATAACTGGAATGCAAGTAGACCTTGGAGTAATGCTTAATCCAGAGATTTTGTTGGTTGCTTTAGGAATTACTCTTATAGCTGTTGTAGGTAAAGTTCTCGCTGGCTTTTTTGCCGGTAAGGGCACAAATCCTTGGCTTGTAGGCTGGGGTATGGTACCTCGCGGAGAAGTGGGACTTATCTTTGCTTCGGCGGGAAAAGATCTCGGAGTGGTGGATGATAAAATCTACTCCATCATCGTGTTTGTGATCATTGTTACGACTTTGATCACTCCGCCAATCCTTTCTTTTCTTTTAAAAAGGAAAGGGTGACAGGAGAATAAAATTTTTTAATAAAGCCCGGCATTTTTAGCTGGGCTTTTCTTTTTGCTTTTTTTAAGGTATAAAGTATTTAGTTTGTTTTTTAAAACTCGAGTTAGCCGAAAATCGAAAGAGTAGGTTTGTTTTAAATTTGTAAATTATGGAAATAATTTTTGAATTGGTAGAGGTTGTCGAATCGAAAACTCCTGCTGTTGTGGTTTACTATAAAAAAGAAAATGGTTTTGTGTCTGAGAAAACTAAATCTTTCCATTATAAAGAAGAAGTTTTGGAAGAGCTGGAAAAATATTTTCTCTTGGGTTTGATTAATGAAAAATATTATGACGTCAAATTAAAAGAGATTTTTAATCTTGACATAGATTCAAAGAAACATAACTTTTTCTTTCGTTTCTTTTTCAAAGACCGTCCACCTTTCAATGAGGAAAGAATTGCTTTTTGTAATATTTATTTATCTTTGGACAAAGAGAAAAAAATTGCTTGTTTTCTTTTGGATAGCTTGCAGGCCACTCCATTTTTTTCTTCAAAAGAACAAGGTGAGTATTATCTTTTGGTTTTTTTAAAAGCAGAGGTGATCACAAAAGAAAAACGAGACGAAGTTTTTGTTGATTTAAAAAACTCGTCTGTCTTGTTGGATTATTCTAGTTCAGCAAATAATAATTAAAAAATAAAAAGTATTAACAGCCCGTACGAAAGTATGGGTTTTTTTTATTTTTAATGCGTATGATGAAAATGAGACAAAGCTTCTTCTTCGGCTTCTATTTTATCATTTGAGATATTTTCATCTGTTTTTTTGATAAGCATAACAGATGCTATGTATGTAGTTACGGGTACTGCGAGAACTATTCCAATACTACCGATAAGTATTCTGATTATTTCTGTTGCGAAAATCTCTCTATTTATTATCATCCAAAAACTCGTATCTCCCGCAGAATAAAAAAGCAAAAGCAAAGGCAAAGACGCTCCGACATAAGCGATAGCCAGAGTGTCCACGAGGGCTCCTATGTGCTCTTTTCCTATACGTATAGCTCTCTTGTATATCTTTTTTCTTTCTATGTGTGGAGCGATTTTGTGCAACTCTT
>CAYLLX010000017.1:0-5257 GCA_964384975.1 uncultured Candidatus Saccharibacteria bacterium | reverse complement strand
ACCCAAAAGACCGATCATAATAGCACCCATCAAAAGCCCCATAAGGTCCAAACCTCCACGAGTATTGTAATTTAAAAATATTGCTTCGTCGCTTGTGATACCAGTCAGATAGCTATTCTCGACTGCAAGAAAAGCCATGACACCCGTAAATACGACAGTAATGATCATCCCTACTACAGCTGAGGTGGTAGTTTTATTAAATCCGTGAGTGATATAAGAACCGACTATTATGATTATAGATGCGACTCCGATACTTAAAGGTAGGGGAGGCATACCGTTCAGAATCCCTGGAAGTAAAACAAACATAATGATAAACAAACTTCCACAAAGACTTATGATTCCTCGGATACCTTGAAATCCTCCAAACATAACAACAAGTACCAAAAATATTATTGTAAAAATAAGTAAAGTCGGAAGTCTGTTTGGGTCTTGGACTGTGTAGAATTCATAACCGTCTGGTTCTACGACGTGATTGATATAAAAAGTTCGTCCTTTTTTGAGTTCGGTGTAGTCATTTTTAAATTCGACTATTTCTTTTATTTCATCTTTATCGACTTCTGCTTTTATGTTTTGGATTAGGTGAGGGGAGTCTGTACCAGGTAATTTTTCCTCTGTTTCGCTCAAAATCTCCAAAACTTTTGCTTTGTAAGTTTCTGTTTTTGTTTGCAAAAGCTCCGCTCCTTTGACGGAGAGAGGGGATAAAATAAAACTAAATATTAAAAATAAATAAATAAAATTCTTGAATTTGGGCATGTATTTATTTTACATTAAAATAGGGGAAAGAAGAAGATGTGCATTCAGCCTTTCTCTTTAGGGCTATTGATTGCTCTTCAAGTATTTACCAGCGACGCTTAAAGCAAATGAAGGCAAAATAACCAATACTGTTATAAAAAATAGTTTTTGAAATATTTTAAAAGCATTAGACATTTCTCCGTCTTCAAGACCCCCTGAAAGAATCATCAAAACACCAAAGATTCCAAAAGCAACCGACGCCCATATAAAAACTTTTGTAGCTATTTTTTGCATTGTTGTATTATAGCATGATTTGGGTAATTTGCATTTTTTTGTGTTATGTATTTTTAATATCCAAACAACCCAAAAACCCTTAAAATTAGATTAATCCCCCCCCCAAAAAAAACCAGGGCGGTTTTGGGGGGATTGGGTAAATAGGGCTCAGAACATAGGATGAAGTTCGAGTGGTGATTTTAGAATGAGTGGTGATTTGCCTAATTTATATTAATCTGTAGAATCAATACATGAAGAAGATAACACAAGCTTTAATAATGGCAGGAGGTCATGGTTCAAGAATGAGTAAAGAGTTGAATCCATATGGTTGCAAGTCTCTCATTGAATACAAAGGACAAAGTATGATTGGTTATCTTTTAGATAGTCTCTTGGAAGCAGGCGTACAGGAAATTATTATTGCAACAAACATTCACTCTCATAATGCAATTAAGGATATAGTTGATAAAAAAGAGATACCAAATACAATAGTAATTGTTGCGGATGGAAAGTCCGTCGTTGGTATACCTGAATATAACGGAGTTCCTTATGAACTTAAATATCTACTTAACGAGCGTTTTTTGATGGTATGCGGGCATCATCCTGTTTCTGTATCTCATATAACTAACTTGATACATCAATCTGCTACGTATAAAAATGTACTGAGTGCGTATTCTAATGTTCTTTTCACAATGGATAAAATGAAGCGATTGATACTTACCGGTTCTCAACTACAATATGTTAATTTGGAAAATGACACAGTTGCAGATGATCACTTATATGCCCGCAATCCCTATATCTTAGAAAGAAAAATATTAGATTCTATACATAATGATAATTACAGAGAAACATTTAGTTATTACATTTTTAAACAATCAGAAATGAAAAAAAATACTCTTGGTATTGCAATCGCAGATATGCCTCCTGAATTTGACTACGATGCAGAATATGTGAAGGTCCAACATTTTCTAGATACTAAATAAATGATCCACTTGTGGGATGAAGTTCGGAAAAGTATAGTAGAATATAATTAAAAGAGATATTGAGTTTTCTAAGATTTTTGAGATGGTTTCGGTGGGGATACTTCAGAACTAATAAAAGAAAAAACCCACTTTGCAGTAGAATTTTTTCTACCACATAAAGTGGGTTTAATAATTTTATTGAATTACTTCAACTTCTTCTTTTGGGTCAAGCTCTTCTGATATACCATCACCAAGCCATCTGCCCTCAACATTTTTAGTTTTTACGTGAAAGCTCTCATTAAGCTTAAGGAAAGTTTCACCCGAAGACCGACGATAAATGTGAGGTTTAGGCATAGAGGACAACATACCAATTTTTTGTTTTTCTTTCGGCAAAGGATTACTTAATTTCTTTTTCATTTTTTGAATTATAAAATTGTTTTGTGCAAAATTGCTTTTTAAGCACTAAGAGTAATACTCAAAAAGCAATTCACAAAACAAAATAATAAATATCTCAAAGAACTACTATACTTATAGTATAGCATATTTTAGTTTAAAAGTCAATATTTTGAGCGACCGATTTTATTAAGGGCTTGAGAATTAAAGGTTTACATAGGGGATTTTCGTGTAAAAAAACATGTTAACAAATTTGTTTATACTATTAATAACCTTTGTTTTTAACAAGCATTTCGAGAAATTCTGTAGGATACATCGCAGTATTTTCTGCAAGAGCTTGGTGGTATATTACAGTAGATGGTGTTAGTCCGGGGAGTGTATTTACCTCAATAATTGAAACATCACCATTGTTGATATTTACAAAAGCATCTATTCGCGAATACCCAGTAATTCCTAAACCATTTGCAACTGATAAAATTTTATTTTTGATTGAGCTTAGAACTTTTTTGTTTATAATCTCTGTTGGTGGTGGGGTAATATTTACACCTGTACCACCTTGAAATTTTTCTTCCACAGAAAGTACTTCACCTTCTGCAACAGTGAGACTAGGATTCATGACATGCAATTTATTATTTTTACCATATACTCCGACAGTTACTTCGAGCCAGCCGGTTTTTTTAGCATGCTTGAGAGAGAGACCTTGTACTTTTATGTTATCAGTCTCGATAAAATTCTCAAACATTACTTCAGAAATTTTACTGGTCGGCATTTCAATAATATCTTTTTGGTTTTTAAAAACTCCTTTTGGTATGAATTTCAAACCTTTTTTAACAAATACGATATATTTGCTTAAATCATTCTCATCCATTAGTCTCACAATACCAGAAGAGCATCCATCAGCACGTGGTTTTACTATTAAAGTTTTTGCATTTAATTTTTCTAATAAATCAAACCAGAGCTTTTTTGTATTATTTATTTTTTCAACATTTACTACAAATTGATTTGCTGTAAAAACACCTTTTATATTTAAACTTCGTATTTTATCACCAGTATTATATTTATCCATACAGATATGAGATACCCTAGAATTTGGTCCATTGTATTTCACCCCATTTTTCTCGAGTATTTTTTGGATAGTTCCATCTTCGCCTGGGGTTCCATGTAAACCAAGAAAAATAAATTTAGATTTATTAATAAATGCATCCAATGAATATTTTTTCGGTAAAAAAAATGGCTCAGAAAAATATGTTTTTTGAATATCTAGTTTATTTAAAATAGCTTCTTGGAGCTTTTTGACTTTTTTTGTGAATTTATCCGCGTTTTTTATTGTATACAATATTTCTTCTACTGTGTGATTTAAAATAAATCCATAAGGTAATTCCCAGACATTCATATCTTTGTCTAGTAAAAATGGTCGAGGATCGTATCTTTTTGATTTACGAAGTTTAAGCCATATATTTGTCCCACTCATCAGAGAAACTTGGCGCTCAGAATTACCACCACCAAAAAGTACATTTACTATTTTTCGTTTTTTGTTTGTAGTTTATTCTTTTTGTAAAGTAATTTTCTGTCTTTCGCAATCAATTATTAAAATAAAATATAATAAATTTTGATGTGAAAATCCTATGCGTGCCCCTTGTTGAAAATAAAAACTATTTTGCTCAAGTCCAGAAATAGGATTGATATCAGAAAACCATATCTCACCATTGTCTAATAACCATCCATCAATACGAACAAAATCATTCATCTTGAAGTTTTTAAATATTTTTTCTGCACCATTTTGAATATTTTTTATTTGTGTATCTGTAAAGCGGGGAGGTTGATGATATATTGTGCCTTCACTTGGCAAATATTTTTTACGAAAATCAAAAATCTCATCACCCTTGTATGAAGTCTCTATTTCGGTGGGTATTAGTGCAACACCGTCACCTTTTTTATTTTCAAGTACAATCACAGTAAATTCTCTACCTTTTGCAAATGGTTCTATTACTATTTGATTGTCTATTTTATTTTTAAAAATGAGAGAAGTTTTTTCACACGCTTCTTTTGTGTTATTTACAGAATATACCCCTATAGACGAACCACCTGTCGCAGGTTTTACTATAGCCCTCTTGATTTTATTTTCTTTAAAAAACCCTTCAATTTTCTTATTGATGTCTTGATCGTTTTTTTTAATTAAAATTGATGGTAAAACACAAAAACCATCTTCGCTCAATGATTTATTTGTATAAAATTTATTGTATGTTTTTTGACATGCGAGAGTATTTGAACCAATAAATGGTATATTATTTTTTGAAAATATTTTTTGAATTTGACCATCTTCACCGAATTTGCCATGAATTACAGGAAAAGCAATATCACACTTTCTTACTTCTTTGATAAACAAATCTTGTGACAATGGTTTTGAGTTTTGTTTTAATTTAAAATCAAAATCTGATGGAGTATTTGAATAAAGTTGTGCTTTGGATACTTTGTATGGTTTACCATTGGGATCAAAATAAAAAGGTACAATATCAATATTTTCTACGCCCAAATGATCAAGAACACTACGAGCAGAATTAAGCGAAATGGCCCTCTCGAGAGATGGTCCACCTGTAATAAGCGCTATTTTAAATTTTTTATTAATCATTTTTCTATTATATACCATATTTTTAATATGCACATCTCCTATACATACACGAAGTGGTTGGTGAATGTGAAAAAGAAAACAAGATTTGTCTTATTCTTTCTCATGAAACAGACATCGAAGCTTTTTGTGATAGAAAATTGAAAATATTAAAGTGGATTAACCTAACTGTTGATATGTAATTTTTCTTCTTCGTAAACAGATGATGATTGTTAACCATACAGGAATCTCTCCCTCGACTAAAACTTTTTCGTCAAAAAGTTTTGTCTGGGCA
>CAYLLX010000016.1:6490-11306 GCA_964384975.1 uncultured Candidatus Saccharibacteria bacterium | reverse complement strand
TCAATCTATCCGGACGTTATTTTCGGTAAAGGGGGTTATGCTTCTTTTCCGTCGCTTATCGCAGGTAGAATTTTAAACATACCAGTTTTTATACACGAATCCGACTCTGCTCCAGGAAGAGTGAATCTCTGGGCGGGTAAATTTGCAAAAAGAATAGCCCTCTCTTTTCCTGAATCAGCAAATTATTTTAGAGCAGAAAAAGTCGCTTGGACAGGGCAACCTCTACGTGCTGCTATTTTAAATAAAGCCAAAAAAGACGAAGCTTTAGAATATTTCAAGCTAGAGTCCGATGTTCCCGTACTATTCATCCTAGGAGGCTCACAAGGCGCAGAATTGATAAATAATACCATACTCGATGCTTTGCCTCGTTTACTGAAAACTTATCAAGTTATACATCAAACAGGTATTAAAAATTTTGAAGCAGTTTCCGAAAGAGCAAAAGTCATTTTAGAAAACAATGAAAACAAAAATCGTTATGTACCGTTGCCTTTTTTGAATGCTTTACAGATGAGGATGGCAGCAGGGGCGGCTACTATAGTTATATCTAGAGCAGGATCCACTTTGTTTGAAATAGCATCTTGGGGTGTACCATCTATCTTGGTTCCTTTTTCAGTTTCAAATGGAGATCACGCAAAGAAAAATGCTTTCAACTATGCCCGCGCAGGAGCTTGTAGTGTTATCGAAGAAATCAATATGACAGCAAATATTTTGAGTGCAGAGATCGACCGCATAATAGGGGATAAAAACGTTTATTCTAAAATGGAACAAAATGCAAAAAACTTTCACAAGCCCGATGCCGCCGAAAAAATCGCCCGCGAACTCGTAAATATCGCCTTGTCGCATGAGGGGTAGTTTTGTAGACGTCGGACGTCTACATGTGCTAAGATATAAATCATGAAAATATTCTTGAGAGGCATAATACTTTTGCCATGTTATTTGTTGCTTTACCCTATGGGGCTTCTTAAGAACAAGCTAGAAGAACATATAGAGCGCAGAAATCTAGCGATAGATAAGTTTTTGCTTTACTTTATTATCGTTGTTTCTTATGTTCCGGGTGTTATTGCAAATATTTTTGAAAAGATGGAGTAATTTTTCTAAAAAATATTTTTATGTTAAAATGAGGATATATGGATAAACAAATTGTTACAAGATTCGCTCCGTCGCCGACGGGTTGGCTACATATAGGAGGAGTACGTACTGCTATTTTTGCATATCTTTGGGCTAGGAGAAATAAAGGTAAGTTTATACTCAGAATAGAAGACACAGATAAAGAAAGGGAAGTCGCAGGTGCTATCGAGCAAATCATCGAATCTCTGCATTGGATAGGGCTTGATTGGGACGAGGGACCAGACATAGGTGGAGAGCATGCTCCCTACATACAGTCTCAAAGACTCGATATTTACAAAAAATACGCTCAAAAACTTATAGATAAAGGTTTCGCTTATCCGGATCCGTATACAGAAGAAGACTTGGTTAATTTTAGAGAAAAAGCCGAATTAGAAGGCAGGGCTTTTTTGTTTAGAGACCACAGGCCGGAAGTCTTTGAAACTTGGGATGGGACAAAGCCTTTGCGTTTCAAAGTGCCTGTTATAAAAAGAACAAATTGGCACGATGTGGTTTTTGGAGATTTATCTGCTGGCGAAGAAGCTCTGGATGATATTATTTTGATAAAAAGTGACGGATATCCGACTTATAACTTTGCGCATCTAGTCGATGATATAGAGATGAAAGTAACGCACGTAATGCGTGGGCAAGAATTCGTATCTTCTACTCCAAAATATCTTTCTTTATATGAAGCACTCGAGATACCTCCACCTATTTTTGTAACTATGCCTCCTATCCTTGGTGAAGGTGGTAATAAAAAGCTCAGTAAAAGAGACGGAGCAAAAAGCGTTTTAGAATTTAAAAATGAAGGATATTTGCCGTCTGCTTTGTTTAATTTTCTGACTTTTTTGGGTTGGAACCCTGGAGGAGAAAAAGAGATTTTTAGTAAAGAAGAATTGATAGAAATATTTGATATAGAAAGAATACAAAAATCCGGTGCGCAATTCAACGAAGAAAAACTCGACTGGATAAACAAAGAGCATTTAAAAAATATGCCTTTCGAAGAATTCAAAGAAAAGTCTTTTGTTTATCTGCCTGACGAATTAAAAAAAGATTCTATAATTCATCTCTTACGAGAACGTATCGCCAAGTTCGAAGAAATATCTGAAATGCTAGACCAAAGAGAGCTAGACCTTTTTTACATACGACCTGAAATAAAAAAAGAGGGGATAGTATTTAAAAATACAGAGATAGAAGTAATAAAAAATAATTTAAAAGAAGCTATCGCTTTACTTTCTGAGACAAAAGAAGAAAATTGGAATAAAGAAAATCTAAAAGAAATACTTATGAATCTCGCTTCGAGCAAAGAGAGCAGGGGAGAAGTGTTGCACCCTGTGCGTTACGCCCTCTCAGGACTGGATAAATCCCCTGACCCTTTTATTATTGGTGAAGTAATAGGTAAAAATGAAACTATCGAAAGATTACAAAACTGTATATAAATGCAACTTTGTTGCAATTGTTTTATTGATAATTTTCAGCATACCTATTTTTCATTCTTTCGCTCAAAGTACAGAAATAATAAATAAAATAGACGAGAAAAATGCTGATATCGAACGTATTGAAAGAGAAATAAAAGCTTATCAAGCAGAACTCAATACTTTAGGACAACAATCCAAAACTCTAAACGGTACGATAAAAGAACTCGATTTAACAAGAAAAAAACTTACAGCAGACATAAGTCTGACTCAAAATAAAATAGATAAAAAAAATATAGAGATAGATGACCTAGGTATCGGTATTGGTGACAAAGAAAAAAGAATGCAAAACAATACGCAAGCTATCAGTAAATATCTCAAACAAATAAATGAACTCGAAAATGATTCTGTTCTCGAGATACTTTTTTCTGAAAAAGATTTTACTGAAGTTTGGCGAGAGATAGACACGATGCTTTCCGTAAAAGAAAGCTTGCATCAAAATACAAAAGACTTACTTTTGGTAAAAGTCGAACTCGAAGACAACAGAGACAATGCAATACAAGCCAGAAAAGAACTCGAAGGCTTAAAAAACAAATTAGCTGATCAGAAAAAAATAGTTGATCAAAATGTAGCCGAGAAAAATAAATTTCTTGCTCAGACAAAAAATAGCGAAGCGAATTATCAAAAAATGCTCGCACAACAAACAGCCCTGAAGCTCGCAATAGAACAAGAAATACGTGAATACGAATCTCAAATTAAATATAATTTAGATCCAAATAAGCTCCCGTCTGGTCGAGTTTTGACTTGGCCACTAGATAATATTTTCGTCACTCAACTCTTTGGTAAAACTGTCGATTCAAAGCGTCTGTATGCTTCAGGGACGCATAGTGGTGTGGATTTTAGAGCATCGGTAGGTACACCAGTGAAATCTATGGCAGGGGGAGTTGTTGTGGCTTTTGGAGACACAGATGCGTCTTGCCCGAATGCTTCTTTTGGTAAATGGATACTTTTAGATCATCAAAACGGCCTAGCTAGTGCGTACGGACACCTTTCTTTAATAAAAGTATCAAAAGGTCAAAAAATAAACAGGGGAGAGCTCATAGGATATTCTGGAGCAACGGGTCGGGTTACAGGTCCACATTTGCACGTTACAGTTTATGCGGGCAATGCTGTTTCTGTACAAACGATACCGAGTAAATCTTGCCCTGGAAAAACTTTAACTCAACCTATGGCTGCGACGAGCGCATATCTTGATCCTATGGTTTATTTGCCAGCTTATAAACAATAAATTTGTTTTTTATTTATAAATTGAGTAAAATATAAGTATGAATATAAATAAAAATAGAAAAAATACACAAGGAGGATTTTTGCAAATAATACTTACCATAATAGCTTTAGTTTTTATTATGTGGTATTTTGACTTAAACATAAGCGGTATTATAAATTGGCTTACAACAATGTTTAGAAATGTTTTAGCTTAATATTATAAACTAATCAAAAATAACGGAATGAAAAATAATTACAAAAAAGGAGCCCTTAGTATACTAGCCATAGCTTCTATCGCTGTAATTATTTTTGTTTTATTTAGTGCAGTTTTCAAGATAGATTTTCAGAAGGTTGTAGAAGACCCTGAGACAACGAAAGTCTTCAAAGACGCTGTACAGAGCGAGCAGACGAAAAAGAATGTAGACTATGTCAGCACTCAAACTAGAACTTTCTGGGAAAGAAATCTAAAAGATCCTTTTAATAATTTCTACAACAATATCTTCCTTGTCTACATCTGGCGTCCTTTTATAGATAACATGCAAAAAATTCAACGAGGCGAACCGACTATACTTCAAGAAATGGCTCCTGTGGTAGATATGAATATGAATAGATAAGATAAAAGCCCCTAATCTGGGGCTTTTTATATGGATTATATTTAAAGGCTTTATTAAAGCTACCATACCGCAAAGATATATTGTGCGACACTGTATATATTAATCCCCTTATATATAAATACCTATAAAAATAGCACTTTAAAAATTCGCTAGCTTAGAATTAATTACAAGAACTAGAAAGCTCGTACCCTGCTTTTTCTGCTTGTTCTTTTGAATCAAAGTAAATTCTATTTTCTATTTTGATAGATTTACCTGCGCTACAGTTTAATGGATAATATTTCTTACCTCTATTTGAGGCAAAAAACTTGCCTAAGGCTGTATTTTGACCCGAGCTTGTATTTTGAGTATTTACCCTATTTTCGGCTTGTTTGAGGGCTAAATCCTCTATTTTGTATATATTTGCCTCTTGAGGGACGT
>CAYLLX010000016.1:0-6480 GCA_964384975.1 uncultured Candidatus Saccharibacteria bacterium | reverse complement strand
CCAATCCAAAGGAAATAAGTCCTACTAAAAGGATTATAAAGACTATCAAAATGTCTTTTCCCTCTTCGCTTGTTAAAAATTGCTTGATTTTTTGCATAATATCTTATATACTTATAGATATATATTTTATAGATATATTTTAGCATTAATTTAATAAATACAATAGTATGGCACATAGAAAAGCCGGCGGTACCGCCCAAAATTTACGAGATTCAAATCCAAAGTACTTAGGTACGAAACTTGCTGACGGGCAGAAAGCTCAAGCTGGTTCTATTATCGTACGCCAAAGAGGATCTGTTATCATGGCAGGACAAAATGTATCTATGGGAAAAGATCACACACTCTTTGCACTAAAAGAAGGTACAGTGAAGTTTACCTCAAAAAGAAAAATTTCTTTTAATGGAAAAACAGCTGTCAAAAAAGTTGCTAACGTATTGAAATAATCTCGTAAAATAAAATCCCCCCGCCCAAGGCGGGGGGATTTTATTTTTGTATTTTTTTCTATAAACTTTCGATAATTAATTTAAAAGAAGTATTTTTGTTTTTGATAGAGACTTTGATCTCATGCTCACCGATTTCTTTTAGCGGTTTATCTAAAACTATAAATTCTTCTGCTATGTCTATCCTGTGTTGTTTTTTCATAAGGTCTATTATTTCTTTTTTGTGTATTGAAGAAAATAGATGACCTTTTTCATTTGCTTTACTTTTGACTTCGATCACCTTACCCCGTAACTCTTCCAAGTTTTTCTCGAGCAAGTCGTCTTGTATCTCTCTTTCTATCTGAACTTCTTTTTTTCTTCTTTCTAGTAAACTTATCGCTTGGGGTGTAGCCATTTCTGCGAGTTTTCTAGCAAATAAAAAGTTCACAGCATAACCGTCATTTACTTCTTTTATTTCATTTTTCTTGCCCACACGAGGCACATCTTTCAAGAATATTACTTTCATATTTTTATATTTTATTTCTTATAATTTGACCAATTTCTCAATATTTCTATAGCTTTTTCTTTTTGCTTGTCGATACCTTTTTCTTTTTCTGTGTTATCTGATTCTACGACATAGTCAGGAGTTATGCCTTTCTCAGAAATCTGATCTCCGTTTGGAGTGAGCCATTTTGCAGTAGTGACTTTCAGTAATGTATCAGGGGTTATCTCGATAACTTCTTGAACAGAACCTTTTCCAAAACTTTGCTCCCCTACTATCATTGCTTTTTTGTGATCACGCAAAGCACCTGCTAGTATTTCTGATGCAGAAGCTGAGCCTCCATCGAGCAATATAACCATTTTCAAATTCTTACTAAATACATCAAAGCCTTTGCTTCTTATGTTTTTCTGACTACCTAGGGTGTCTTCTATCAAGACAGTTTTACCACTTGGCAAAAACCAAGATGCCATTTGAACAGAAGCTTCCAAGTATCCTCCCGGATTACCTCGCAAATCCAATATAAGTTTATCATTTTTTGTTTTTCCAAATTCTACAATAGCATCTCTGAATAATGTAGTTGAATTTGCAGAAAAACTGTGCAATTTTATCAAGAAAATATCGTTAGATATTCTCTCTGTGTCTAGAGTTGGCATATTTATAACATCTCTAGTTATGGGTATTATTTTATTTTCTTTCTCGCCTTCTCTTTGTATAGTTAAATTCACAATACTGCCTTTTGGTCCACGAATTATCTTGACTGCATTTTCTACCGTCATACCGAGCGTTGATGTTTCATCTATTTTTAAAATCTTATCACCTGATTTTATTCCGGCACGATACCCAGGAGTATTTTTTAACGGAGCAATAACAGTTAGAGTATTTTCTTTTATGCCTACTTCTATACCGATACCTGTAAAGCTTCCAGAGATTTCTTCTTCAAATATTTTTGCTTCTTCAGGAGAAAAGAAAACAGTATAAGGGTCTTTATAAGAATCCACTAATCCCGCAATAGCTCCAAAAAGTTTTTCTTCATTTGTTATTTTAGCTGAATTGGGATATTTTTCATCTAGAGTTTTCCAAACTTTCCAAAAAGCATCCATATTTACCTTGTCTGCATTTTCTTGTGCTAGAGTTAGTTGTTTGTCTGATATTATCTTTCCACCCAACAAAAATCCACCAAAAAAGAAGCCTAAAAGAATAAAAGAGCCTAAAAACAAATAACTTTTTTTATTTAAAAAATTCATAATTATATTATAGCAAAAAAACTAATTTGAGAGAAGAGCCCCTTCTGTATAAGTATTTGCAGGGTCCCAGAGCATCCAAGAATCGAGTCCTATGTCATTTAAGGCTTTCATTTGGGCTTTTATCATTTCTGGAGTATAAGTAGCTCCTAGATTGAAATCCTGAAGCCAGGGGCGGAGTTTGTTGGGATCTTCCCCTATCGCTGTGAGTCTTTCCGTGGGTTTAGACATAGAAAGTTTGATAACTTCATACGGTTTTTCTGCTGGTTTTGTAATATTGTTCCAGCCAGTCGGATAATGTGAAGGATAGACCATAGGAGCTATGTAGTCAAAATAAGGAGCGAGGGATTCTAGTTGTTGCCCGATATTTAGATCATCTGGATTTGTAGTCACCATACCAAAAATATCGATAGAGATTTTTGGACGAGGTAGATTGTTTGTTTCATTTTTCAAAACAAAATGTTCGTGCAAATATTTAAAGAAACTAGTCATAACTTCTGTTTTATCTTTTCCTTCTGAATGTGGGAAATAGATATCTTTCATATCACCATCTGTTGGAAAACGCACATAATCAAAATTCAATTCATCAAAACCTATCTTGTAGGCTTCTTCTCCGACGGTAGTAATATAATCCCAAACTTTCGGAGACCCAGCATCTACCCAATATGTGCAGAGCTCTTCTTTGCCTCGAGCTATTTCTCTTTTGCATTTTGCATCTTTCCAAAGATTGTTTTTATTATTTAATTCAGTAACTGCTTCGCTACGCCATTTCTTAGCCAAAAAAGGATCTTGGAAAACAGCTATTCTACCTATCACATATATATCATTTTCATGTAGATAATCTATAAATTCTTTCATGTCACGAATTCTGTTTTCACTAGAACCCAATTCATTTATCAAAGGATTTTCTGTAGTAAAAGCTATCTTGCCTGTATAATCTTTCACATCGATAACTATCGCATTTATTTCTGTTCTTTTTACCAAATCTACTATCTTTTGTCTTAAAGTTTTTGTACTAGCAACCCAAGAAGACATATAGACAGCCTTTAGTGGCTTTGGAGTTTCTATATAATTTACAACTCTTTGATTTACGATGTCTTCTGAGTTTGGAATATTTGCTAATTCTTCTTGTTCTTTTTCGGTGATTGTATTTTCATTATTTACAAAATTATTTTTTTCATAATTTTTTCCGATTTTAGGTACAACAAAAAACACAAATATAAATACAAGTATTATGAACAGTAAAATATATTTGTGTTTTGTTATTATTTGAATCATTTAATTTTGATTATTTTCTGAGAAATTATCAAATTTTCTTTTCTTTTTTTCTAATGCTAGTTTTATTTTTACATATAAACCGTAGGCTATATATATAAGAGAAAAACCACTCAATGTTAATAAAATATTTTTAAAAAATAAAGGAAAACCTAAATACGGTAATACTGTTATCCAGATCCCTAAGATTAAAAGTGTTCTTGCTGTTTGCATATATGTATTATACTAGAAAATTAAAAATAAAAGCAAATTATCGTAAATATTCTGCCTTATTTTCATTCATCCAGTCAAAAAATCTTTTTGCGAAAACTGAAGCTCCCCCTGTTTTTGAAGGGCCTGATTCCATAAGAAAAGTAAATACATACTTTGGATTTTCGTATGGGAAAAATCCAACTATCCAAGAGTTAATACGATCTTTTTTAACTCCGAGCTCTGCTGTACCTGTTTTTCCAGCAATATTAGCATAAGGAACGTTTAAAATACTAGCTGTACCCTCTGTGACAGTTTGTCTCATGCCTTCTAAAACAACATTTACATTTGTTTTATTTAATTCTATATAATAAGTATTTTCTTTTGTTTCTTTTGCATTTAGTAAAAAATGCGGTGTGACTACTTTTCCATAAGTAGCTAGGGTTGCTGTCGCTCGAGTCATCTCGAGAGGTGTCACTTGAAAACCATATTGACCGATAGATGTGTGATAAGTATTTCCAAGTCTCCAAGGTTCGCCTTTAAAGTTTTTTGCTTTCCATTCTGGATTTGGGATAACACCCTCTACTTCTCCAGGCAAGTCTATATTTGTTTTTGTGCCTATGTTAAACATCCGAGCGTATTTTTCAAGGTTCGCAATACCAAGACCCTTTTGATCCGCATACCCTCCGCCTATCGCATAAAAATAAACATCCGAAGAAACAGCGATAGCTTCTCTCATATCAACCCAACCGTGAGCTTTCCAGTCTCTGAAAATAGTTTTTTGGTCTGGAAAATACGGATTGGGTATTTCTATTTGTCCTGTTGAGAGAATCTTTTTAGTTGGATTTATTAGTCCTAAATCCAAAGCACCTAAAGCAAAAAACGGTTTTACAATAGATCCAGGAGTGTAGAGGCCTGACACAGGTCTATTTAAAAATAATTTTCTTTTGTCTGTAAAATAACTTTGTATGACTTCTTTGTTTGATCCATCTGTAATTATATTTGAATCATACTCTGGATAACTAACGCTGGCTAGGATTTCACCATTATTTATATCCATAACAACAGCTCCTCCCCCATTATAGTTAAATTCTTCAGCAAATTTTTCTATCAAAACAAAAAGTTCAGCTTGGATATCTCTATCTATCGTAGTATACAAATCCGCTCCCATTTTAGGAGGATTCAGAGTGTTTTCTGAGTGAATCGCACCGTGCACGTCTTCTTCGACAATCTTTGCTCCATTCTCCCCTGTAATAAAATCATTGTATTGTTTTTCAAGTCCATCTTTGCCGATAAATTCTTGTTGCCAATAGTTTCCTGATTTGTCTTTTGTTGGATAGCTCACATATCCCAAAACATGAGAAAAGCCAGGAGAAAAATAAGCTCTTTTAGCAAATTCTAAGTCAGGTTTTTTTACATTCCAAGCGAGCTCTTTTCCATTGCGATCAAATATGATACCCCTGTCAGCAAATATCAAATCTTTTTTAAAGGTATTTCTCTCACTTATACCCAAATACTCTTCACCTTTGATCATTTGCAACTGCCCCAAACGCATAGAAAAAAATAAAAAAACTAAAGAGAAAAAAATACCGATAAACATAGCGACATTTTTCTTTAAAGGCAATTCTATTCTTCCGGCAAATTGTTGTTGGTTAAAGTTTTGTAAATTTTTAGAATCAAGAAAAATCTCGTCTGGTTCTACGAATTTATTTTTAGATTGAAATTTATTTTTTTTAAATAAACGTATTATCATTTTGACCAAAAGGATTAAATTTTAATCTATTTTTCAAATATTCTATCGCATAAAATGCAATTAGAGTAATAAGAAAAGAAGCGAAAAAGAAATTATTAAATCTTATCTCCTGCACAGCAAATAACAAATCAGCAAAAAACATAATAAAAACAAATTCGTAAAATTTACCAAAATAAAACATAGCTAAAATACCAAAAAAGAAAACCAACCAAAAAGGCATATAAAACAAGCTTAAAAACAAAAGTCCTGAAATAAAAAATCTAACGAGATTCATATCTTCATTCTAGCATAAAAATTATTAAAAAAAATCTTGCCCCTGTCTTGTAAAAGTAGTATCATATGTGTATGGAAAACAATAACAACAAGCTTTTAGGCATGTCTTTAGTTTTGGGACTTGCTATCATTATCAGTGCATCTATCGGTTCTTTTACTTTTTATCAGCTAAGATCAAATAATACTATTTCTTCTACTGGCTCTTCTAAAAAAGCGGTAACTTCTGACAGTGTTAAATGGACTTCTAACATAACAAGAAATATAAAAACTTCTACTATCAAAGACGGTTATGTAAAAATGGAAAATGACCTCAAGGAAGTCAAGAATTTCTTAACAGCAAACGGCATACCCCAAGAAGAAATAGAGATCTCTCCTATCTTTATGTATGAAATTTATGACAACAATCAAGCCGAAAAAGGATATAACTTGGTTCAAAACATCGAAGTCAAATCTTCTGAAGTACAAAAAATAAAAGAATTAGCTCAAAACACAAATAGCCTCATCACAGCAAAAGGATTATTCTTTTCTACTACATCTCTAGAATATTATTATTCCAAGCTTCCTGAGCTTCGTGTAGAGTTGCTTGCTTCTGCTGTAGAAGATGCAAAACAAAGAGCGACTTCTCTCGCTTCTGCTGGAGGCAAGAAAATAGGCACAATGCGTTCTGCTTCTTCTGGAGTTGTGCAAGTCATGTCTTCGAACTCTGTAGAAGTTAGTGATTACGGTATGTATGATACTTCTAAAATAGAAAAAGAAGTTATGGTCACCGTCAAAGCAAGTTTTGATTTAAAATAAATAATAAAAAATCCACCACGCCTAACGTGGTGG
>CAYLLX010000015.1:0-11664 GCA_964384975.1 uncultured Candidatus Saccharibacteria bacterium | reverse complement strand
TTTTCTTCTTCTGTTGGATTGATAAGCATGTTTTCTCTCAAGAAATTGATGCTTATTTTTCCATTTTCGAGCACTTGTCCGTCTATGCCTTCTTCTTTCACTCTTTGAGCTACTTCGGCTTTTATTTTTTCAAATTCTTCGCCGTGCAAATATTCTTCTGCTAAGTTTTTCTTTATTTTCGCCAAATAATAACTACCAAACAAAGTCCTGTTTGTTTTTTGTGGAATGTTGCCTATTGTAGAAAATATTTTTTTTAATATCCCAGCATTTTTTTCATAAGGTGTTTTGCTTTTTTCTGCTCTATCTTGTTTTATTGCTTCTGTTTCTATTTTATCTAGAATTATTTTTCTAGTTTCTTGTAAGACGATAGATTGTTGGATCGGGTTGAGGTCTTTGAAAACTGTATTTTCTTTTTTCTCATTTATAGTATTTTTTGTTTTTACAAAATTCTCTAATTTTTCATTAGTTTCTGCTTTTTCTTCTTTTTCTGTGTATGATTCATTTATTATTTTTTCTATTTTTTCTTTTTGCTCTAATTCTTTGTTTTGTTGTTGTTCTTTTAGTTTTTCTTCTATTTTTTTTCTTAAATCGTCAATAGATTTTTTTGTTGAATTTTCTTCTGTTTCTGTTTTTGCATTGTTTTCTCTTTCTTCTGCTTTTGTTTTTAAGGATTCTAAGACACTCAGGATTTCATTTTTGTTGTCTTCTTTTTCTTTTGTGTCTTCTGCTTTTGATTTTCCAGCACTAATTTTTTTAGTAGATTCTATTTTGTTTTTTGGTTCTATTTTTACCCCCATGATTTCAAGAAAATCTCTTTCATTTAATTTTTCAGTAATATTTATATTTTTAGGTGAAAAAATAAAATTATTTCTAATATCTTGAACTCCTGGAATTTTTGAATTAATTTTTTGTGCTAAAAAATTTAAGTTTAGATGGTCAGAATTTATAAAAAAACTTTGCTTTTCTGGATTCCAGGAAACGAAAGAATCATAACCAGAAGCCTTAGCAGCCAAAAATGCTAAATTATTTTTTATTGTACCATTTCTAAAATTTTGGTAAGCAACTTTCCCTATTATGGTATTTGATAGGTCTATTTTATTTTTATTCGCATAAGATTGGAAATTTTTAATTGAATTTAATGCATCTGTGGCTTCTTTTTGTCTTCTTTTGCAAATTTCTGCTATGTTTTCCGTACCAGTTTTTGTTTGGAATATTTCTGAATTTAATTCTTCTTCAGAAAAAACTTGTCCTGATTTTTTTACGATACCTTTTTCAAATAAATCTTTAATCGTTTCAAAAGATAATTCATTTGCTATTCCGTTTATTGTTTTTGGCCAAACTTTTCCAAAATACTCTTTATTAAAATCTTTTTTGAGTGATTTTTCAAATGATAAATTGTCGTTGTCGTTTATAAAATTAACAAAATTCTCTAACCACTCTGGGTTTTCTTTTAATAAATCAGCTTCTTTTAATATTTCATATATTATTTTTGTTGAAGATGTATCTTTTCTGAACCCTTGTCCATGATGATCTATTGTTATTATTGTATTTGATCCATCTTTTTCAATTTGAAGCCACTTGTTACTAGTGTCTAAAACTAAAATATGCTTATTTGTTTTGTGTTCATTTTGTTCGATTAAAGGTTTTGCCTCTTTTGGGCCAGAACCTTTAGGTACTAATACAGAAAAAGAGTCTTGAGCGTATATATCTTCAATTTTCTTCTTATTGAAATGATTAAGCAGAAAAAGAGCAGCTTTTGTGTCTAAATCTAAATCAAAACCAATACTTTTTTCAAAACCTAATTCTTTTTGAGCCTTTGTGTGAACTATAATATTGTCTATTTTGTTATTTTTAAAAATTCCTGCTATTTGTTTTATTTTTTCTGATTCATTTATTATGTCTTTTTTATTTTCGTGAGATTTTTTTAGTGTTTCTTTGTTTTTTTTATCTGTTAATGCAATTATTTGGTCTATTGTATAGCCCATTTTTAGCAAGTGGTCTGTTTCGGTTAGGGTGTATTTTTTGGATTCAATTATTTTTGCTGGGGTATGTTTTTTGTCTGTTATTTTAGTATTTCTTTTGTTAATGTTTTTTTGTTTGTTGTTTTCTTTTTTCTCTTTGAGGGTATCTTTTTTTTGAGTAGCTTTTTTTAGTATTAAAGCCATATCTGTTTCAAGCTCAGAGTCATTTATTTTATTAAGTTTTTTTAACCCTTTTTCTAACCCAGTTTCTTTTTTTGGAGTTTTTTCTTTTGACATAATTTAATTATAAAAATTTAAATACAGAAATGCAATTTTTAAAAGTATTTAAATCTACAGTTTCCACTTTTTTTCAAAAATGGAAACAAAGATTCAAAAACTAAACTCCAAAACTTTCTTTTTCTAGGATTCTTATTTTTTCTTCGATCTCTAATACCTTGTCTTCTTTTCTTGCTTTTTCTGCTTCTTTTAATTCTTCTCTGTATTCAGACATGAGCTCTTCATATACTCCTTTTTGTTTTTCTAGAGAATTTATTTTATTTTCTAAAAATAAAGCTATTGAAGTTTCTTTGTTTGCAAAAGCTTTCTCTCTTTCTTTTTTAACTAAAGGTATTTCACCTAGTATCTCTTTATAAGAGTATTCTTTTTTGTTTTCTGTGTTTGTTAACTTGTTTTCAAGCAAGTCCCCCATGTTTTTTAGTCCATCTTTGCTTAGTTCAGGGTCTTTTTGTATTTCTTTGAATATGTTTTTTGCATATTCAGAAGTGAAATCTTTTTCTTTGAAATTTGAAAACTTAGAATTACTAGACTTATTTATCATTTCTAAGTCATTTCTTGCTCTTATGTTTTCTGCATTTTCTGATAAGTTTATTTCTTTTTTGGTTTTTGCTTCTAACAAAAGTTTTTTAAGTGTTGGATTTTCTACTACTGTTTCTTTGTCTTCTTCTGCTATTGCTTGTTCTTTTTCTTTTTCTTTCGCTTCTTGTTTTTCTTTCGCTTCTTGTTTTTCTTTCGCTTCTTTTTCTATTTTCTCTGCTTCTGCTTTCTTTTTTTGTATTTCTTCTTGTTCCTTGTTTTTTAATTCAACCGGGTCTTTGTATGTTCCTTGTTCTAATGGTCTTCTTGCAAAAGCTGTTAATAGTGGAGGTACGTCCATTTCTGTGTCAGGTATCAACATTCTTGTTGTGCTTGTTGGTTGTTCTATTGTTTCACTTATTGAATCTATTTTATCCATACCTTCAAGAGTTCCTATTATTTGCATATGCTCAACTCCATCTTCTCCGATGCCTGTTGATTTTGCTAATTCAGCAAAAGCACCTTTAAATATAGCGTGACCTTCTCCGTCTACTTCAAATAATATTTTTCCAGCTTCACTTGTTTTGTCTATTATTGCATTACCATCAGTGTCTATCGGAAATTCAAAAACAAAGTTTTGAGTACCTTTTGTTATTGAAAGTAAAACTTTTAAATTACCCGCTTGGAGTTCTTTTTGTGCTTCAACAGAAAGATTTTTCAAAAAAGAACCATCATCTGTCAATGTTTTACAATTAAATACATAATCTCCATTTTCATTTAATCCTGTTCCGTCGATACCTCCCCATTGACCTCTTATCTCGTTCAAATCTGCCCCTAATTTGTGTCCAGGGTTGTTTGGATCTTCATACATCTCAGTATCATTACCAAGCCATGTTCGAGATATCCTTTTCATGTTTGCTATGTTTTTGTCTATGTATTCTTGAGCAGATACTTGTTCTTCTTGCAAAACATTTGTAGTGACTGTTTCTGTAGATATTCCATTTTGAGTTAATATGTTTTGTGTATTTTCTGAAAATATACCATTTTGATCATATTCTATGGGCACATTTGAAGCAATTATTTTAGACCCATGCATTATGTTGAAAGTTCCGTCTGTGTTTTTTATGATATCAGTCCCTTCTGGTATATTTAAGGATACATTGTCTTCCAGAGTAACAACATGACCGTTACCAAAAGGTATATTTGGAGCATCATTCATGAGTTGTCTTCTTATACTTTCCAATACACTTGCATTTGTTGTTCTTTCACCACCAAGCGTTCCAAGTTTTTTTAATCCTGTTTCAATCAAACCGTCCACCTTGTCACTAAACAATGCTTTTACTTCTCCGAGCAAAAAACCAGAAGCTCCACCAATAAGGACAGTTTTTGTTAAAGCTACAGCCATTTTTCTTCTTTTTAATTTTTGGAATATAGCATTTTTTTCTGTTGTTTCTTTTTCTAAGTTTTCTTTTATTGTTGTGCTTAGAGAAGAAAGTTTATTTTCGTATCCTTCAAACCCTGCTTTTTTTAAAGCATCCTTTAATTCTGCTCTTGTTTTTTCTAATTCAAATCTTTCTTTTTCTACAGTTGAATAATTTGAATACCCTATGAGATCTATTTTTTTAGTATTTCCTAATTCTATTCTTGTTTCTACAACAGCGAGTTCTGATAAAACTGCATCTAAATCTTTTTCTGCAAGACTTCCATTCTTGATTTTCTCTAAACCTTCCTTAAGAGTTGTTGTTATTGTTTTAGCATCTATTGTATTATAACGATTTTTTTCCATCTCTTCTCTTCTCTTCATGTCAGATTCAGTGAATTCCATACCACGAGCTTTTTCTCTTATGTGTTGGGATCTTTCTTTTTTTAATCTAAAATTTTCTTTTGCCGCAGCCAAAGATCCAGAGATAACAAGACCTGCTCCCATCGTTGCAACAGCAACCATTTTTGCTTTTACTGTAGCAAGCTTACCACTAAGAGCCCAAACAGAAGCCGCTATTGATATTGTTGTTTCATTTACCAAAGAAGAAGCAATAGGGTTTTTTGAAAGTTTTTCTAATGCTTTGTCGAAATAAGAAAGTTGTTCTTTTGTTTTTAGGCTTTCTTTTGCTTCGGCTAGAGTTAGTTCTAAATCAAAATCTAAGTCCTCTAGGCTTTCTCCTTCAGCTATACTTTTTTTGATTTCTTCTGCAATTTGCAAAAGGTTGTCAGCATACATTTTAGGTTTTAATTTATTCTCTGTTTTAACAGTAGATAGAATTCTGTTTTTTGCCTCTTCAAAAGCAGCTTTTGAAAAAGTTGTATCTGTTGCGTATTTTTTTATTAAATCTTTCAAATCATTCTCCATAGAAGGTGATGCCTTTTTAAGAGAATCTTTTTCTTCTTCTGTAAGCATTTCGTTTGAATGTTCGTTTACAAATCTTTCAACCACGAAACCCAAAGCCTCATCAGAAAAATTTTTATCAGATGTTTCATTTTGATACAAATTTCCTGATTCTAAAATGTCTTTTCTTTTTTTGAAAATTTCTCTTTGTTCGAGATATCCTTTCATTATATTCCCTTCCCATATTCTTCTAAGGGATTTTTTTATTATGTTTTCCTTTCTTTGATCTTTTGTTTCTGAAAGATTTTTTTGTGCAGCAAGTTTAGCCTCTGCGTCAAGCAGATCTGTTGTGTCAACTAACCCAGCTTTAAAAACTTTCTTTTCTTTTTTAGAAGTATCTTTTTCAGCAGGAGTTTCTTCTGGCGTTTTAAATTTATCTTTGTTTGCGCTCAATGTATAGATAGAAGTTTTTTCATCGACAGGATTTCCTTTTGTTCCTGTGATTTGATAACCTAAATTATTCATGTTCTTTTTTAGGTCGTCACTTGGTTCAGTTATTTTTTTTTCCATATTAGTTTAAATATATATTTCTAAATTCAACCAAAACAGCTGCTGTTTTTTCTTCAATAGTTGGGATTTTTTCTTTTATGTAGGTTAAGATCTCTTCTTCTTCGGAGTCTAAAACAGAATTAAATTCTTCTAGGCTTTCAGGGGGCATATTTTGCATTATCATCGCATTTATCCTGTCCTCTACTCTTTTTGTTAAGTCTGCTTCCATTTGTTCGACAACGTCAGCGTCTAGGTCTTCTAAATTTTTACTTTTAATTAGTTCTTTTACAAAATCTTGTATGTTTTTCATATTTTAATTATATTATTTTGATATTATTTATACAATAAATTATGCTAATAATATATATTATATCATATTAAAATCTAAAAGTCAAACAAAAAGTTATCCACAAAATGGTTGACTTGAGGGTCGTGTTGGGGTACGATTTATATATCTGAATAGAAGTCGGATTATACGGTTGAATTACAGAAACGACAGTAACTTTCGTTAGAAGTTTATTTTTTACAGAACAATTTAATTTGGTCGTCCTGTAAAGCCTTATTTGGCAATAGGTTTCTATCGAATATTTTTTAGTTTATAAAACCTCAAATACAATTTTATAGTGGATTTTTAGCATTTTCTCTGGTTTTTGCAGGGTTTTCTTTGCCAAAAAACGCAAATGCTAACTTTCTAAACTCTTTTTTGGGAGTTTCTGCTTCAGCAAGTTCAATGCCTGTTGAAAGTTTTTCTGATAGAAATTTGCAAAATATGTCACTTTTACAAGCAAGTGCTGTTTCTGCTCTACCTTTTGGAAGCAAAGACGAAATAGACTTAAATATTGATGTGAGCATTGTTTCTGATACAGCTTTGTCCCCTATCGTTTTATCTTCTGGGTCTGTGAATATTACTCCTTCTGTGGAAGACGTTACTGTTTATGTCGTTAAAAAAGGAGATTCGTTGTCTGCTATAGCTAAAATGTTTGGTATTTCTTCTGAAACAATACTTTGGGCTAATGATATGAAAAAAGGAGATAAAATTTCTGAAGGTGATATTTTGGTTATTTTACCTATTTCAGGCCTTAAACATACAGTTTCAAAAGGAGAAACTCTTTCAAGTATTGCAAAGAAATACAATGCAGATATTTATGAAATTCTTGGTTTTAACGGATTTGATGAGGGTTATAAGCCTAAAATAGGCGAAGAGATAATTATTCCAAATGCTGAATTGCCAGAACCAACAAAAACTCCATCAAAACCATCAAATTCAAATACAAAACCTTCTACAAATACTTCAAATCAAAGTTCTACGGGTTCATCCGGTGCATATTTTATAAATCCTGTGCCTTCTGCTCGTTTGACTCAAGGTTTGCATGGTGCTCTAAAGAGAGCTGTCGACCTAGGAGCTCCTACAGGCACCCCAATCCTTGCTTCTGCTTCAGGAACAGTAGAGATAGCTCGTCTTGGATACAATGGAGGTTATGGAAATATGGTTATCGTAAGACACCCTAACGGTACAAAAACCCTTTATGCACACATGGTCCGTCTAGGAACTACAACAGGTGCAAAAGTAGAACAAGGTCAAACTATCGGATATGTTGGTTCTACAGGTAGATCTACGGGTCCTCATTTGCACTATGAAGTAATTGGTGCCAAAAACCCAGCCCCAACAGGATCTTGGAAAAAACGTTCAAATTAAAATAAAAAACTCCCAGCAATGGGAGTTTTGTGTTATTATTAAGTTATTATTAAATAAATTTAAATATATGGAAGAAGAAAAAATAAATACAAATCTAAATGAAGAAGTTTCTGTTGAAAAAATACAAACAACAGAAAACATAGAAAATGAAAGCCAAAAAGAAGAAATAAAAAATGAAAACAATGTTAAGTTAAGTGATCCTTTTGAATTATTTAATAAAACTTTGACTTTTTATAAAGAAAATTTTAAAAAAATATTTGGTATTTATTTTATATCAGCATTAATAATTGCTCCTTTGGCTGTTATTTTAATGGTTGTTTTTGTGTTTTCTGCTTTTGGTCCTATGTTGGTTGGTAATTATAAAGGATTATTGGCGGGTGCTATTTTAGCAATACCTGCTTTCATGGCTCTTTGTTTTTTGGCCTTTTGGGGACCTTTGGCTTTATTTAATTTCTTGAAAAAACCAGAAGAATTAAAAGAAAAAAGTGCTTGGTTTGTTTTAAAAGACTCTTTTAAAAAATTGCCTAGATTTTTTTGGGGATCTTTTGTTTTTGGTTTTTTGACTGCTTTAGGATTTGTTTTGTTTGTTATACCAGGTCTTATTTTCTATACTTTATTTGCTTTTGGTTTGCTTGTGTACCTCGAAGAAGGTAAAAGCATAAAAGAATCAATGAAAATAAGTCGTGAATACGTGAGAGGTATAGAATTCAAGGTTTTTGGTTATGTTTTGTTTATGATGGCTTTGGGTTGGATCGGAAACTTTTTAGCAAGAGAAATACCTTTCTTTCACATAATTACTATCTTCATAATAGTTCCATTTACTACTATTTATTTCTATTTTTCTTATAAAGAAGTTAAAAGATTTAAAAATATAGCGTAAAATAATAATATAAATAAAAAACCACCACGTCATACGTGGTGGTTTTTTAATGTGTGTCTTTATTGTACCAAGCTCGAACATTTTTCAAAACAAACACTAATCGCACATCCGTGCGCTAACGCGCCTCTGTGCGAAGCACAGAGCTTTCCCAAAGGGAAAGGACGGAATGTGCGAATACAAATGCGGACTCGGTTTTGCGAAACTATTTTCTGGGGAAAGGATTCGCAAAACCGAGACTAATGTTTTTGAAATTCGGCGGGGATTTTGGATTTCGTCCCCGCGGAGGAGGGGTCTGGGGAGGAATCCGCGCGGGCTTCGGCATTTCTTTTTTGGCGGGGCGGGCAAGTAGAAAGAAAAAATAAATTCTAAAATTATTTAAGTTTTATTTTAAATGTGTTATTGAGTTCGTTGTTTTCCTCCTTATTATCTTTCCAATTAGTCAACTCGTAATAATCAAAAACTTTTTTAGCTTTTATCATTTCTGTATCTGTTATCGGTAAAGAATTTACTCCAAGTACAACATACTGATGATTATCTATAGATTTAATATTCTCCTTTGATATATCTTCAAGATTAAAAGAATAGATGTAAAGATTTTCTTCTGAATTAAAAAGTTTTGGTTCTTTGAAACTTATTGTATTTTTTTCGTCGTCGATAAAAGTTTCACCATCAGGACGAGCTGCCATCGCAACAGCAAATCCATAATCTGAAGTTAGATAAATACCGTTTAGTAATTCATCTTTAGGAACTTCAGATTCTCCTTTTTCAGCTTGTCTATTTTCGATTTGTTTTAGTAAGTTTTTTGAGCCGTGATATAATTTCATAATCTGTAAGTATTAAATATTATTCAGAGAAAATCTTGTATAAATCTTTTTTTGTTTTTTCAGCTATTTTTCTTCTTGTTCTTCTTTTTTCCTCCAATCTTCAACTTTTTTCTCTTCCCGTCTTTTATTTACTAATCTTTGTATCTTAGTCATTCGAGCATTTGCTAAATCATAATATTCACTGTAAATTTTACTTGCTTCCTCTTCTGATAATTTTTTCCCATTTAACCATCCTTCCATAGTATTAATGTGTCCGTGACCATGTTTTATTATATAGTCGTCTTGAGTTTTATGTATAATCTCAACATCTTGTCCATTAATTTTACCTTTTAAAACTTCAGTTACTAAAGGAGGTATACTTTCCTCTTTAATTCCATGCTCATCTACTCCAACAGAATGCGAACCCATATCTTTTTCTTTTTTAACCAAGACCAAATCTTGATCAGTAATTTTTTTAGAAAATTCACTATTTTCTTTTTGTTCGTTTTCTAATTCAGCGTCTATCCTAATGATATCCTCTTTATCTAAAATTCCTTTACCAATTAAATTTTCAATAAAAGTACTGTAACTTTTGGCTAAATTTGAAGCTCTTTTTTCGTAATCTTTTGTTACCTTTGTATTATCTATATTAGAATTTAATTTTTCCATGGTATTGTTTGTGTTAATTTAGTGGATAAGCAAGAAACTTCTAGCTAGCGATACTCCAAAGAGTAACTACATCCGTTTCCAGTTTCCAATTATAATACAACCAGTACAAACTTTGACTAGAAGTTTCTTATGCTGGTTGTGTTGTGACCCCATCACTTTGATTTTTCAAGGCAAAATGGGTTAGGTCTTTCTATTAAACTGACACCTTAAGAATAGCATTTTTTAATCAAAAATGCTATTCATTTTTTTAATGTGTGCGGGGTAAGGGAGTCGAACCCTTCACCTCAGTTTGGAAAACTGATGTTTTACCGATAAACTAACCCCGCGAATATAAATAAAAGCTTATTTATATATACTATAGCATATTTTTATTTTTGGTCAAAAATGTCGGGCTGCCGCGAATCGAACGCGGTCTAAACGCTCCCAAAGCGCTTGTACTACCGGTATACTACAGCCCGTTAAGGTTATCTGATTTTAATTTACAGTGACACAATTCCACGTTAAACGCTTTTTAAAAAAGAAAGCACTTATGCTACTGGCATACTATAACTCTAACAAAATAGATTATAGCACAAAAAAATATTTTATCTAGTTTTTACAGAATAATATCTGGAATTACTTTTATTTTACTTTTTTTATTTTCCATATCAAGATAAACAACAAGTAGATCCAGTTGCCAGTCTACTCCATCTTTAAATTTTGCAGAAGCTAGATAGGCTTGTATTGTCCTAGAAAGTCTTAAAAGCTTCCAGGGGTGCATATTGTCTTCTGGTTTATGATCATTGGTTTCATGCCTGCCCGACTGAATAGTTTCAGTCATTCGGGCGGGTGAAACAATATCTTCAATGTTTCTCACGGTGACGCTTTTAACTTCAACAAAATATATTTTTCCCTCTTTTTCAGCTATTATGTCTATTTCCCCGTATTTTTTAGTGTAATTCCGTTCTTTTATTAGAAAATTATGTTTCACGAGAGACCTCACGGCTATGTTTTCACCAATTTCCCCTATTTTTTGAGTTTTAGATGTAAAAACTTTTGGCATTACTTTTATATTATATAAAGTTTCATGTGAAACAAGCAATATTTAGTATTAAATGTTACATGTGAAACATACTGACTCTATCTTGATAAGTTTCATGTGAAACACAGTTTTATTGTGTTTTCAGGTTTGTTTTCCAAAATAACCTTATTTTTAATGTTTTTAGTGAAAATATAGTGTATTTTTTAGAATGTCTTTTACTTTTTTAGCAATAACTTTATTTTACAAGGTTTTTTTGAGTTTTTTGATGTATAAGACATTAAATATTTTTAATGAAAAACTGTCCTTTATAAACATTACCCACATAGTTATCCACAGTTTTACACATTTTTCAAGCTTGTCTGTTTGAAACTCTTATTAAATAAGATTAAAAACTAAAAGACAGAACTAAGGGACATTTTGTAGACGTCGGACGTCTACGGGGTGAATAGTAAATATTTGGATAAAAAAATAAAAACACTCTCCGTAATTCGCACTCTGTCCTGAACTAGCAAGAGTTGTCTGATAGTAGCGAAGATTACTTCGAGTGTTTTTTATTTTTTATCTTGTGTGCACTCGGAGGGATTCGGCTACTACATAGCCAGGTATTTTTCGATAATTCGTAAGATCGGAGGGATTCGGTCAGGCATAATTTTCTGCTGAAAATTTGCACGACCTCGTTCGAGTCTGAGGACTTTCAGAGTCAGAAGACCTGCCTCGCGCCGTCGCGCTCCGGCTTTCGAATCCTCACGCAGGTAACTTTGGTTACCTGCTCTCGTCGCTGTGCACTCGGAGGGATTCGAACCCCCAACAACTGCTTCGAAGGCAGGCATGATATCCATTTCACTACGAGTGCATCTTTGAATTATACACTAAATCTAGTTTTTATAAAGCTTTTATAGCAATTGCAATTTATTGTAAAATTAGTATAATAAAAGTAATTCTTTTTAAT
>CAYLLX010000014.1:0-12680 GCA_964384975.1 uncultured Candidatus Saccharibacteria bacterium | reverse complement strand
AGGACAGCGTTCTACCACTGAACTACACGCTCAAAAAACAAAAAATTTATCTTGAACCTTGCCTCATTCGGCAGGCAGGCCTACCTGCTGAATGAGGCAGGTACACGCTCAAAATTAAATTTAAAAAAAGCAAAATGAGTCACAAAATGCTCATTTCTTTGATTATAACAAAAAGCCTTTAAAAAGCAAACAAAAAACCCTCTTTCGAGGGTCTTTCATTAAAAAGAATTAGTATTCTCTTCTTCCACCACCAAAACCGCCTGATCTTTGTGGTCTTTCTTCCATAGGGCGAGCTTCATTAACTGTAAGCTTGCGTCCTCCGAAATCTTGACCATTGAACATTGAGACAGCTTTTTGAGCTTCCTCGTCTGAAGACATTTCAACGAATCCGAAACCTTTTGAGCGACCGGACATTTTGTCCATTATAATAGTTGCAGATGACACATTACCTGCTTGCGCAAAATGTGCACCTAATTCTTCGTTAGTAGTTGAATAAGGCAAACCACCAACATATAGCTTTGTAGCCATGTATTTACTTCTCCTGTTTTTTAAAAATCAGGCAAAAACTAATTATAATACCTAAAACTAGGTGTAGAAATCTTAACCGCTCAATTGACCTCATTGATGTCAAAAGACAAACTCACAAGAAACGCAAAAGCTATAAAACATCTACTCTTTTAGTATACCACAAAAGCCGAAACAATAGCAAGAAATTATTCTAGTAAGTATCCTCCTGTTTGATGATCCCAAAGTTCCTTGTATTTTCCATTTTTACTCAACAATACTTCGTGATTACCCTCTTCTACTATTTCCCCCTCTTCGAGCAGTATTATACGGTCCATTTTTTGGATTGTTGAGAGCCTGTGTGCGATAACTATTGTAGTTTTACCTTTCATAAGCTCTTTGAAAGCTTCTTGTATATAATGCTCACTAATACTATCCAGCGCACTTGTCGCTTCATCTAAAACAAGGATCGGTGCATTTTTCAACATAGCTCGAGCGATAGCCACCCTTTGTCTTTCTCCTCCAGAAAGTTTCACTCCTCTTTCACCGACAAGAGTATCATAACCATTTGGCAGATTTACAATAAAATCATGAGCATAAGCTTTCTTTGCTGCTTCTATTATTTCTTCCATTGATGCATCAGGTTTTGAATAGCCTATATTTTCTTTTATACTTCTGTGAAAAAGAATAGCTTCTTGAGGCACATAAGATATTTTTGAACGCAAATCATCTTGTTTTATTTTTGCAATATTTTGTCCATCGATCAAAATCTCTCCATCTTTTAGGTTTATAAATCTCAATAATATTTTTGTAATTGTAGATTTACCAGAACCCGAATGCCCCACAAGTCCTACTTTTTCTTTTGGTTTTATGTTTAGATTAAAATCTTTAAAAACATCTCTCCCTGAAACATATTCAAAAGAAACATTTTTAAATTCTATCTCCCCTTCTCCTTCTTTCAATGTTTCTGGATTCTCTACATCTACCACGTCAGGATTTTGGTCAAAGATATCTACTCCTTCTTTCGCATCTGTTAAAGATTTCATAAAACGAGTAAAGCCGTGAGATATATCCCACATACGGTCAAAGATAGCTTGCATATAAGTATAAACAAGCATAAAACTACCTAAAGTTATTTCCCCTATTCTCCAAAGTCTTACCATGGTAAACAAAACAATTATGTGAAAAACAACCATAAGCAGAGCGTTAAAACCATTTCTGATTACATGAAATTTTACAGATTTAAAAACAGCACTTCTATAATTCTCTGTTACATTACCAAAATATTCTTTTTCTTTATAAAAAGATGAAAATATTTTTAAATTTAAAATATTTGTTAGATTATCAGACAAACTTCCGGTCAGCAAAGATTCTGTTTTTGCTGATTCTAAATCCAGTTTGATTTTCTGTCTTGCAAAGAAAAAAGTAAGAAAGAAAAATATAAAAGAAAAAATTATAAAATAAAAAGCTAAAAATCTTGACTCTCTAAATAAAATAACAAAAGACAAAACAATCATTAAAAAAGTAGGTATAAAACTATATAAAATAGGATCAACAATACTATTAAAAGAATTTGTAAATCTTTTCATTTTAGTCACCAAGCTACCAGTAAAATTGTTAGCGAAAAAAGAATACGAGTGATTATTTATCTTTTCAAAAGAAAAATCAAAAAGCTTTTTTTCTACTTTTGTAAGCATTCTAAAATACACATAATCCCCCCAACGAGAAATTATCATCGCTGCTAAAAAACAGACACCAAGAATAAATACTAAATCTAAAGATATACTAAATCTATCATCAATAGAAAAATTACTATTACTTAAAGTATCTATTATGTTTTTATATATTAAACCTGAAGCAATACTAAACAATACCATCCTAGCTGAAGCAAAAAATGGTACAGCAAAAAAAGCAGTTTTGTATTGCCTTAAAACCATCCAATAATAATGAATTATTCTTTTTATATTCATCCCGTTAGATATTTTTGATTAATTTATAATATATACACACGTTATTTTTTCTAAACACACCACATAACTTATCCCCGTTATTTAAAATATCTAACGGGATTCATCCCTTCTATTTCTATTTTTAATTAATTTATAATATATACACACGTTGTACTTGCTCCTCAATTATTATTAATAATTCCCGTTATTTAAAATATCTAACGGGATTCATCCCTTCTATTTCTGTTTTTAATTAACTTATAATATATACACATGTTGAATTTACTGATTTTGTGTTTTTAAATACTTATCCCATAATTCTTGAAAATCTATGGATTCTTTTTTTAATTTCTCCAAATTACCCCTTGCAACAATTTTACCATCTTTAAAAAGATAGATATTATCAAAAAGTGGGAGCAAGTGAAGTCTGTGAATCGATGAAATGATAGTTTTTTCAGACATAGCTTTAAAAATATTTTCATAAATTTTTAACTCATTATGAAAATCTACACTACTAGTAGGTTCGTCTAACAAAACAATATCTTTATCTTTTGATGCAAGTAGGCCACGAGCTAAAGCCAGTCTTTGTTTTTCACCACCACTTAAATTCACACCTTTTTCTACGATATTTGATTCAAGGCCTTTTGGTAATCTTGAAACTATATTAGTAAAAACTGAAAGATCTGTAAAATTAAAAATTTCTTCATCGGAATAATCTACTCCTAGAGTTATATTTTCTCTAATTGTTGTAGTAAAGATTTCTGGATCTTGTGGTATTAAAGAAATAGAATCACTAATAAGATTAAGGTCATTACCTGATGCTTTATTATCTATTTCAATATTTATAGACCTTGGTAAATAAAGACCTCTAAAAACTTTCAAAAAAGTAGTTTTTCCCCCACCACTTTCTCCTATAACTGCAATCTTTTCACCTTTTTTAAAACTAAGATTAATATCATCTAAGTGTAAATCTGTATTATCACTTTCATGATATGAAAACGACAAATTTTTAATAGTAAATAAATTCCAATCCGAAGGCAAGTATCTATTTTCTAATAATTTAAATTTTGTAAAATCATTCGCCACTTCCTCTGAATTGTAAATATTAGCTTTCCATTTTTCACTACTGCTATAAAGCTGAGCAAAACTAAAGAAAGTATCTTTAACTCTAGACGCATAACTATATAATATATAAATTGATCCTATTAAAATAACTTTTCCTCCTTTAACCTCTAAAAATAAATATAAACATATCATCAAAACAACAGAAACTTGACCTAGAAAAGCAGCCCAAAACCACTTTTTCTCATTATCTAAAATATTTTTTTTAAATTGATCATACGGAACATCGATAGATTTACTTATAGATTTAAATACTAAATTTTCAATTCTAAGTATAATAACTGTCGTAATGTTACTAATTATATCATAGACTTTTTCTGCTATTTTATTTTCTAAGCGATTAACAATCCTATATCCAGGAACTAATTTTTTATCATAAAGAAACATAATATAGAAAGTAGCAATAGATATAACTATTACTATTAATGAAGAAAGATAATCAAAATAAAAAAGAATAGCAAAAGATGTAAAAAGTCTAATGAAAGATTTTATAAACATAAAACTACCTTCAGAAAAAGAAAAAATAGCATTACTACCTTTCTCTACCTTGTCTATGGTATCTCCTGAATGATGATCTGCGTGCCAAGATAAAGGTAAAGCCATTACTCCTTTTAATAAATATTCTTTATAATTTTTTCTAGTATTAAAAGCATTTTTTTGTTCTATAATCCTAGCTGGTCCCCACAAGGCCCAAAAAAATATTTCTACTAAAAGAAAAAGTAATAATATTGAAAAAACTTTTGGTAAATTTTGTTGTGTTATATTATTTTTTTGTATAAAATCAAGGAAAAACGCAAAAACAAGTGGTTGCACTGCATCCACTATATTTGCTAAAACAAACATAAAAGTAGCTATATTTAAATTTTTTCTTCTATGTCCTACATATTGGTACATCTTTTGCCAAAGATATACCACAGGACTGTTTAAAATTTTATTCATTATTTTTGCTTATAATCATAAATTCAATTTTAAAAATTATTCCTCATCTTCACCTTCTTCACCAGACTCTAAAGCGTCGATAATAGCACCCATATCCCCTAGCATAATTTTAGGTAAATTGTGCCAAGATTTTTTTATTCTGTGATCTGTTATACGGTCTTGAGAAAAGTTATAAGTACGGATCTTCTCACTTCGGTCCCCTGTTCCTATTTGATTTTTTCTTTCTCCCGCGTATTTTTTAGCTTCTTCTTCTTCTTTTAATTGTTGCAATTTTGAAGTCAAAATAATCATAGCTTTCTCTCTGTTTGCGTGCTGAATTCTTTCGTTTGTAGAGCGGACATCTAAGACCGTCGGTACGTGTATTATTCTTACAGCTGTTTCAACTTTGTTCACATTTTGCCCTCCTTTACCTCCAGACCTAGAATACTCCATCTCGAATTCAGTAGGATTTATTTCAAATGTAACTTTTTTCTTGAGAGGCAAAACAGCAACTGAAGCAGTAGAAGTATGCACACGTCCGTTTTTCTCTGTTGCGGGCACCCTTTGTACTCTATGCACCCCCGTCTCATAACGCATTTTTCTATAAACGTCTTGACCTTTTATTTCAAAACTCGCTTCTTTGTATCCGCTCAAGTCACTCTTGGCCTCGTAATTCGTCTTCCATTGCCAACCTTGTTGTTCTGAATATTTTTCATACATATTTGCAAGCTCCCAAGCAAAAAGAGAAGCTTCGTCTCCTCCTGCACCTGCGCGCACTTCTAAAACAATTTCATTTGGGAATTCTTCTTCTTCGCGTTCTTTTGCCAAAATATCTTCGAGTTGTTTTTCTAGAGCTTCTCTTTGTTCGTGAATATTTTTCAATTCCAAAGAAGCCAAATCATGTAAAGATTCGTCACTGTCTAACATTTCTCTTACTTCCGCTTCTTCTCTGTTTAATTTCTCTAAAGCAGAAGCAAAAAAAGAAGTTTTATGATTTTTTTTAAGTTCTTCTAAGTCCATATAAATATATAAATTAAAATAAATAAAAAATTCCTGAAAAGAATTTTTAGAAACGTGTGGGTTCCCTGTCCTATGACTCCGAGGGCGCAGTTTCAAAAATTCTTTTCAGGAATTGTACTTACTTTACTGTTTTAGTTGCAGCAGCACGACGCTTGTTGAATTTATCTACACGTCCAGCAATGTCCATTATTTTTTCATTACCTGTATAAAAAGGGTGACATTTACTACATATTTCAACGTTAATTTCAGGCAAAGTAGAACCTACTTCAAAAGCAAAACCACAAGCGCAGTTCGCCTTAGCTTTAATATCGTATTTTGGATGTATGTCTTTTTTCATAAACTTTATAATATCATAATATTAATTGGAAAGCAAATCTATATCAGACTGTATTTTTTTGGCTCTATTGAGCACCTGATCACCATAAAAAGTATTCGCGGGGGTCTTGTTATCACAAGCACGACCAGAATAATACCTACAAGCAGAATTCCTCTCTGCTGTAAAAGTCTTAGCTCCTGCTCCTAAATCTGACAAATATATCGCTGTTGCCATTATCGCATGTTCTGGTTCCCAAGGATTAGCAAATTTTACCCCTACAGCAGCAGCAATACGACTCTTAAACATTTGCCAAGTTGTAGGGATAAATTGTGAAGGACCCATAGCCCCGCCCCAGCCTCCTCCCCAAGGACAAGACAGAGGTGTGCCGTCTTGAGGTATACCGAGTTCTGTGGTTATCTTTACATACTCACTTTGATCATCTCTTCTAGATTTACCAGAAGCTTTATCTAGTGGTCCCGGCATTATGGTTTTCCAAGTTTTCAAATCCCCAGGTCTATTACAAGTACCAACATTAGCCCCCAAATTAGATTCTTGTTGCAAAATAGCTAAAACCATAGCAGCCCTCACTCCTGTTTTCTTTTCTGCTTTATTTGCAAATTCTAAAGCGGTACCGAAAGGTATGGCCTTTGTGTCACGCAATTGGAAAAGAGCGGCTCTTATCTTGTCAGCTACAGCTTTTTTCTCTGCTGCTAATTTTTGATATTCACTTTCTTTGTTTTTCGAAATCTGAAGTAATTGTTTTTTTTCAGCTTCACTTTGAGATACTTTTTTTCTGGCATTTTCAAGCTCTGCTTGTGCATCTAATTCTGCATTTCTTTTTTTCTCTAATTCTTCTCTTTCTACTTCTGTTTGACTTTTTACTCCACGAACTTCATCAACAGATCTCTTTATAGCTTGTTTCAAAGAAGAATAAGATTCCAAGCTAGAATAAAATTCAGAAAGACTTTCATCAGAAAGAACTAAATGTATTATATTTTCATTATCATATTCATTTGTGTGACGTATAAGTTGAGCGAGGGTTCTATGTTCTTTTTCTATTCTTTCTTCTAGGCTTACTATCTTGTTATTTTTTTCATTTATAGAAACCTTAATTTGTGAAATAGCCAAAGAGCGAGCCTGTATTTTTTTTCTCAGAGCATTAATCTCGCTATTTAAATAATTCACATCGCCTTGCAAGGTACCAGTTTGCTTTTTTTGATCATTTTGCTTTTTTAAAAGATCTGCCAACTGAGCCTCTATATCAGCAAGCTCTTTTCGGCATTGGTCTTTTTGAGCTTGAGTGGAATTCGGAGTCAAAGAAAGACAGTCAAAAGCCCTTAAAGAATTAAATGGCAATAAAAAACTAAATATAAACAAAAAAACTATAACGAATCTAATCATCATAGTTTTATTGTATCATATTTTTTTAAAAAATATTAAGCTTCTGTGGATTCTTCTTTTTTACCTTTCTTTTCTACTTCGATAGCAGCTAAATCAACAGGATTTTCTTCTTTTTCTTCTTGTTGTTCTGTAATAGAAGCAATAACTTCTTCACCTTCTGAAATCATTTCAATTCCTTTTGGTAATTTTAGATCTGAAATCAAGATTTGATCTCCCACAGCAGCAAGAGAAGTTAAGTCTACAATCAAATCATGAGGCAAGTCATTTGGCAAACCTTCCACTTCTACTTCGTGCAAAACTTTAACCAAGTTACCCAAGTTTGATTTTACAGCAGGAGAAATACCTTCGAAAGTTAAAGGCAAACTAACTCTAACTTTTTTATTCATATCGATAACCAAAAAGTCTACGTGTATAGGCTCGTCATTGATAGGGTTCAATTGAACGTCTTGAATCAAAACATTAAAATCTCCGTTTGGAGTAGTAAGATTGATAGCAGTAGTTTCACCTGCATTTCTCAAAACTTTTATAAATTCGATTAATGATACAGATATTGGTGTATTTTCTTTACCCATACCGTAAAAAACAGCAGGCAAATAACCAGAATCTCTAACTTCTGATAAATTTTCTTTTATATCTCTAATTTTTGCGTTTAAACTAATCATCTTTTAATTATATACCAGATTTTACTAAAAAGCAAATTAGCTTCTAGATATATGCTTATCTATGAAATCCTGAGTTCCTAGAGCTCCGCTTTTAGGACTTAAGACTTTTTTACCGGGGTTAAATATGTATTTATCATCAAAAATCTCTTTTGTTTCTGTAAATAAAGAAATAACTTTAGGGTTAAACATTTTTGGTAGAAATATCGTACGAATCATACCGTCATTGTGCTCTGCTGTATTAGATCCTCCAAGTTTTGCAACCAAGTCATAAACCTTCTCAGAAACTTCTCTAATAATAGAAACGAGTTTTTTGTTTTTTGGATCAAGTAAAGTGTATATATGTAGATTTCCATCCCCCACATGCCCTCCAATAGCGAAAGTCATATCTTTTTTATATTCATTTAAAATACCGTAAATAGCGGGGAAAAACTCTGGCAATTTCTCGGGACGGACAACAACGTCGTCAATAAAAGGTTTTGATTTTACTTTTTTCAAATGATAACGAATAAGGTTAAAAGCCTCGTGACGTATGGTCCAGTATTTTTTTGCTTCGAATTCGTCTCTCGTCAGATGCACTCCTATTTTTTTATTTTTCTTTAATTCTTGATACAAATCGCGAGCTTTATCAGAAACTTCTTTTTCATCATCACCAGCAAACTCTATCAATAAAATCAATTTAGGAAAACCATTTCTTAAAGTCATAAGCATCTCTGGACCAAAAGAAAAAATAAGTTTAAATAAATTTTTTAAACCAAGAAGTTTTATAAAATCCCAAATGTATTTTAAAACCAAAAGAAAAGTTTTGTCGTCATAGGACTCTAGAGTTTCGGGTTTGTATTTCAAAATATCATTCACCAGACTCGGTAAAACTTTCAAATCTCGTAAAAATACTACTAGGAGTTTTCTTTGTGTGTTTTCTTTAACTAGAGAAAAAGTTATTTCTGTTGTAATACCCAAAGTCCCCTGTGAGCCGACGAGCAATTTGTTTAAATCAAAATAATTCCCCTCTCCTCTCACCCCCACAAAATCAACAACATTCCACAAAGTATAACCCGCAGAATTCTTGCTCACATTTGGTTTTGCTTTCAAGATCTCGTCTTTATTTTCTAAAATCAGATTATAAATATTTTTATAGATATTACCCTCAAAATCATTTTGATTTATTTTATTTTCGAGTTCTTTTTTAGACAAAGGTTTAACTGTGTACATATTGCCGTCAGCAAAAACAACCTTCGCTTCTGCTACGTAGTTTTCTGTTTTTCCATAAACCAAAGTCCTCTCTCCCGCAGAATTATTCCCGTACATACCCCCGACTGCATTTATATTTTTAGAAGCAGTATAACAAGGCAAGATCAAACCTTTTTCTAAAGTTATTTTTTCAAAATCTCGGTAATACATCCCCGGCTCTACAGCAATCAAAGAATTAGAAGAAGATTTTGAGTGTCGTGGGTCTGAGAAATTATTCTCCAAAATAGTATTCGCAGAATCGTGGGTCCCCTGCCCTTTTGTCTCCGAGGGCGAAGGTTCAAGAATATTATTTTGGTGAATAATTTCCCCCGTGTCTCCGAGGGCGAAGGCACCAAAATCTTCTTCTGATTTTTTGATAGAAGAAAAATTTAAAGGATTCGAAGCGTCGTGGGTCCCCTGCCCTATGTCTCCGAGGGCGAAGGCGCTAGAATCATTTAAATTTTTCTTCTCGAAAGAAATCAACTTATTCATATAACGAGTGAAATCTATTATTATAGATTCTCCGATTGCTCCCCCCGACATACAAGTCCCTGCAGAACGAGGAGTTATTGCAAGATTAGGATATTTAGTCCCGCCTGCAGAAGCTATGCCTTCAGCATTGCGGGCAGGCTTGTTCTCATTCACCCATTTCACCAAATTTTTCACATCTTCACTATCTTTTGGAAATAAAACAATCTCAGGACGTACTTCTAAAACACTCGCATCATGCGAATACTTGGTCAGCACCTCATCACTATTTTCAACGTCCCCCTTAAAAAACTTTTTTATTTCTTCTTGCATAAATACTACATCATATTAAAAAGTTTTAATCTCTCACTCACTACTTTTTCAATAGCGTCTTTTGCAGGTTTTAGGATTTTAGAAGGATTTATTTCTTCGGGATTATTTTTTATGAATTCTTCTACAGCTTCTTTCCAAGCGAGGCGTATTTCGCTATTTATATGCACGATACTTACCCCTGCTTTTATCGCATTTACAAAATCTTCATCACGCAACCCTGAGCCTCCGTGAAGCACTAGAGGAATTTTTGTTATTTCTTTGATCTCACGAGCACGAACTGCGTCTATGTGTGGTTTACCACTTTTTATAAGTCCATGCACAGATCCGATAGACGGAGCGAGGATATCAATCCCTGTATCATCCACAAATCTTTTTGCCTCTTCGGGATTAGTCAAAATCCCTGCACCTTCTGGTATTGAGTCTTTTATATTTGAACCTGAACCAATATAACCCAACTCTGCTTCTACTAAAACTTCTCGTCCAGTATCAGCAAAAACTTCTTTTGCGTATTCTACGCATTTTTTAGTAAGGGCTACATTTTCTTCGTAGGGCAAATGCGCTCCGTCGATAATCACCATATCAAAACCCGCATCAATACAAGCTTTTACTTTTTCAAAACTACCGTGATGATCTGCATTCAAAAAAATAGGATAATTATCCCTATCACGAATAGTCTCGACCAAAGCCACAACTTCTTCGAGTCCCACAAAAGACTCTTCACCTTCGGAAACTCCGATAATAACAGGTACTTTTAAATTTTTGGCTGCATTATAAATGCCATGCAAACCTTCCAAATTTGAAATATTAAAATGCCCAATAGCAACCCCCTTCTCCTCTGCTTCTTTTATATATTCGCGTAATGATTTCATCCCGTTAGATATTTTTGATTAATTTATAATATATACACACTTTATTTTTTCTAAACACACTACACTATTTATCCCCGTTATTTAAAATATTTAACGGGATTCATATTTATATTATAACATTATCAAGATATCCTTGCTATTATTACAGCATATGATTTATCCTCATTTAAAATGATTTCATTTTCTGGAAAATAAAAATTAATTTCTTCTTGTAGATGTTCTGGTGTATATTTATTAGATACTGCAACCAGAATTTCATCTCCTTCTAAAAAAGATATTTCTTGACCTAAAGCTTTAATTTTCTTATCAACTTTAACAATATAAAATTCTTCTATTCTCGAATTCCTAAAAATTGTTTTAAATTCAATTTCTGAATCTTTAAACCCAATACTTTTAACAACTTGTGACAACCATTCATTAACAACACTAGTATTATATGTTTCTAAAATTAAAGCTGGGTTAATATTTTTTTCAATAATTCCATTTGAAATAACAAGAATATCTCCCTTTTTCATTCCTTGCTTGATTCCATGCAACATAGAATGCATATCAAAATTTCCTAAAGTATTCCCTAAAAGAATCAGTAAATGATTATTAAAATTTTTATCTCTGAAAAGAGGTGTCACATTATTTAAATTTTCAAAATCTGAAACATTCCATTTCATTTCTAATATTTTATCAGCTAATCCAGAACCTCGAATACTTTCTGAAGCTTTTTTAACCATATACGAACTTATATCAATCGGACAATAACGTAGTTCACAGATTTTATTTAAATTTTCAATAAAAAGAATTGCTTTTTCTCCATCCCCACAACCCAAATCGAGCAAATTAAAACTTTTTCCATATATTAAGTCTGAAATTTTCGGAAAAGATTTTAAAAGTAAATTTGTTTCTTTTTTAACTATATTTTCTTGATAATCGTGATTATGAGTAATATTTAAATACCCTTGAGATTGCTTTTCTGTTAAATACCAAAGCTTAGAATCAGCAATATCCCAAATCCTTTTCCCTTCTTTAATTTCAAAACCTCTTTTTACAAATTCAATAAAAATAAGATCATTAACTTCTAAATCCTTTTTTTCTAATTTAAAATCTTCCATATCAATAAATTTTATATTAGTTCTTTCAATAATTTAATAACCATCTGCGGGTTTGCAGAGCCTCCTGATTCTTTTATAACTTTACCTACGAGAGACATTATTGCATTTTCTTTTCCGCCTTTATAAGTAGCGACGACTTCAGGATTCTCGGAAATTATTTTCTCTACGATAGTTTTTATCTCATCTTCGTTATTTGTTTGAAGTAAATTATTTTCTTTTGCATATTCCAAAGGATCTCCTCCTTCTCTGTAAAGGTAATCCAGTATTTCTTTATAATTTACATTTACCAACATTCCATCTTCTTTTATTTTAAATAATTTATTTAAATTTTCAGAAGTAAATTTACCAGGAAAAACAATATCTGTATATTTTATTTTAAGAGGATTTATATCATTCGTAAAAGCATTGACTAGATTTTGCGAAAATTTATTGTCTTTTATTTCTAGATTCCATTCTTTTGTTAAATAATCAAAAAAAGATGCCATATCAAAATTCTCAATAAAAAAATTAATCTTTTTATCATATTCAACATCAACAAAATTCAAAGTATCTCTACTCTCGTAAAAATCACTCCAAATTTGCCTATAACGATTTCTTTTTTGCTCAGGCAATTCAGGTAAATTTTTCTTAATTTCTTCCAAATCAAAAACTTCATGCAATTTCATCTTTGGTATATCAGGATCAGGAAAATACCTATAGTCTTCACTAGATTCTTTTCTTCTTTGAGAAATAGTCATTTGTTTTACTTCATCCCAGCCTCGAGTTTCTTTTACTATCTCGTTCTCTCT
>CAYLLX010000013.1:2322-13284 GCA_964384975.1 uncultured Candidatus Saccharibacteria bacterium | reverse complement strand
CTCCTTGTCTTGTTAGACTATCTTTTAGGTTTTGTACGGCTATCTCATTTCCAGGCACAATAGAGGCAGATAGGATGATAGTGTCTCCTTTGTTTAGAGAGAATTTTTTGTGAGTTTTATTTGCAGCACGATTTAGAGCTGCGAATTCTTCTCCTTGTGCTCCCGTCATAAGTATTATCACTTTATGTGGAGGATAATCACTAACTTCTTCTATAGGTATAATAGTTCCTTTTTTAGGAGTAAAATATCCTGAAAGTTCAGCGACGTCCATATTTGTTTTCATAGAACGCCCCTCGAGGCTGACTTTTTTACCCAAAGCTTCTGCTATCTGAATAATTTTTACAAGTCTTGTTATGTGAGAAGCAAAAGCTGCAATAATAGTTCGGCCGGTTGCTTTTTTGATCAAATTCTCGAGACCTTCGTGCACTTTGAACTCAGGCAAAGAAAATCCTTCATTTTCGATATTTGTCGAGTCTGTCATAAGAAGAAGTACTTTTTCTTTTTTGAAGAATTCATATTCTTTTTCTTCTCTGTCTGTTGCTTTTCCGTCTACGTGATCGAGCTTATAGTCTCCAGGGGTTACTATAATACCGTGTGGAGTTTCTATTATGATACCCATAGAGTCTGGTATTGTGTGAGTCACACCCCAGAAACGCACGCGGATATTACCCAAAGTGATAACAGTTTCTTTTTCTACTATATTTACGTTCAAAGGTGCTAACTGAGGGAATTCAGCTTGTCTTTTTTGCATGAGCAAAATACTTAGATTCCTAGAATATATAGGAGGATTACCGATACGAGACATAACCAAAGGAATACCTCCGATGTGGTCTAGGTGTCCGTGTGTTACTATCATCGCACGGATTTTATCTTTTCTTTCTTCGAGGTATGTAGTGTTTGGGATTATGTAGTCGATACCTGGTGTATCGTCTGTTTTGAATTGCATACCCGCATCCACTACGATAATATCATTACCGATTTCGATAGCCGTCATATTTTTACCGATTTCTTCTACTCCACCCAAAGGTATGATACGTATATCACCTTCGGCCAAAGGAGGTATTTTGCCTGAGCTAAAATTATTTTGAGTTTTTCTTCCTCCAGAAGGTCCTTTACTTTTTCCAAATTTTGAATATTGGAAAGTAGAAGTTTTTTTGTTTTTTTGATCCGTTTTATAATTAGGATTTTTGTGAAAAGTTTTTTTCTCTGGATGAGTTTCTTTTTTTTCTTCCTTTTTTTCGACACTAATGTCGCTAAATGCTAATCTGTTCTTTTTTATCATTTTTTTATTTCTTTTTTATTTCTAACTTTTAATTAATAATTATTTTACAAAGATTTTCCAGACTTTGTCTGTTTTTGTATACCAAGAATATACATTCAGAAATCTGTCTGAAGTGTTTGATATATGTTCTATATCTACACCTTTTGTGTTTTTGGAAAGTACATAGATGAAATTTGGACTATATAAGAAGACTGCAGGTTTGTCTTTTCTTATTTCTTGTTCAAATTCTACGTATTTTTTTGTTCTTATATTTTCGTCATATGTTGTTAAGGTTTCTTCTAATATTTGGTCTACTTTTGCATTTGCATATGTTGCTATATTTAATCCAGGATCTTTTCTTTGTGAAGAGTGCCAAAATGCATATAGGTCTGATTCGTTGTTTATAATTTGCCCAAAAAGCAAAGCGTCGAATTTCCTAGGACGGATAACTTCTTGGTTTAGATTTCCTGTTTCAAAAGTTTTTACTGTTGCGTCGATACCGATTTGTCTTAAATTCTCTTTTATTATTTCTGCTGTTTTTACTAATTCTAGAGCATTACCAGTTGATATAGAGAATTCGATTCTTTGTGTATTTGTTTTTTTATCTTTATCTGTTGTTGTTTTTGTATAAATGCCATCTTCTCCTAATTTAAAACCATCTTTTTCGAGCAATGCTTTTGCTTGTGCTATTTTTTCTTCAGAAGATATAAGGTTTTTGTTGTTTAGTGTTTCATAGGGAGCTATGTTTGGAGGGACTGGTTGGTGTGTAGCTATACCATATCCAAATAAAACTTCATCTATTATTTGTTCTTTGTTGATAACTTTATCTATAGCCTCGACTACGTTTTTATTTGTAAATATATTTGCTTCATTGTAATTAAAAAATAGAGCAAAAATACGAGGTAGGGTAGAATCAGTAATATTGTATTTCTCTTCTTTTAATTTATTTGCATTTTCTGGAGTTACTGAGCTTATTTGGTCTATTTTATTATTCTTTAATGCATTTACCAGGTCTGTCTCATTTGCATAGAATTTTAAAGTTATTTTATCGATATAAGGTTTTTGTAAAATAAATTTATTAAAAGATTTTAAAGTATAAGACTCTATCAATCCTGTTTTTGTTTTTTCTATATTTTGTATTTCATAAGGTCCACTACCGATAGGGTCTGTATTCGCATCGTTTAATTCGATAGGGGAATCTTTCCAAATATTTGCAGGCATAATACCCAAGGTTGTATTCATTAAAAAAGAAGAATTGGGTCTAGGTAATATGAATTTAATAGTTTTATTGTCTATTTTAACAGTATCGATACCTTCCCATTTTGTTTTTTGTGGACTTTTGAGTACTGGGTCTTGGGTTGTTTGTATTGTAAATATAATATCTTCTATTGTTACTTTTTCTTTATTGTGAAAAGTAGCTTTTTCATTTAATACAAAAGTGTATTCCAAACCGTTTGCTGAAACTTCATATGATTCTGCGAGGTCGGGTACAAGGTCACCTTGAGTTGTTTTACGCATTAATCCTGAATAAATCAAAGTAGTCATGTCTTGGTCGGCATCAGAGATAGCAAGCACTGGATTTATAAATCTAGGAGCTCCGACGATACCTTCACTAATAGTTCCTCCCCTCAAAGGTACATCAACCATAAAAGACTGATTTATTTTTTGCAAAATACCAAAAGTGCTAATCAAAAGTAATAAAAGAAATACAAAAAATACAACCCATTCTTTTTTAGAAAAATGAGTAAAGACCCATTTTATTTCTTTTTTGTTGGGTAATTTAAAAAGACCATTTCTATTGTTTAAGTTTTCCATAAAAATATTATAAATAGACTCCTTTTACGAAAAGTTTAGATATTTCCTTTGATCAATATGTTTAGTAGAGCAAATAGGGCAAAAAGCACACCACAAACAATAGATAAAATAAATAGAAATTTTTCAAAACCTCTTCTTGTATTGTAAAAAGAATCACCATCACTACCACCAAAAGCACCTCCAACAGAAGCACTAGTTTGTTGCAATAATATACTTAAAACGAGTACTATCGATAGTATTATTTGCACGTATGGCAGTATTTGGGCTAATAATTGCATAAATTTATTATTGCATAATAGGGAAAGAATTGCAACAAAAAGAGATTCCAACCTTTAAAAATAAGAGTATATCTTTATATTATATCATATTTATATAAAAAAGCAATGTTTACTAAGGGTTGTGTTTTTTGTCTATATTTATGTATAATAGAGTTATGAGTACACAAATAACAACTTTAGATTTATTTAAAAAATTATTCCACAACTTTAATGCGCGTCAGATGAAAGATGCAACTATTGCATTTAGAGACCACTTGGATCAAGGGGGCAAGATGATGCTCGCTATGGGAGGAGCTATGTCTTCTGCTCAAATCGGTGTTACTTTGGCTCCAATGATAAGAGAAGGTAAAATACACACGATATCTTGCACCGGTGCAAACTTGGAAGAATCTGTTTTTCGTCTAGTAGCACACAGTCATTACAAAGATTATCCAGACTACAGATATTTTACAAAAGAAGATGATTCTAGGATTTTGGAACAAGGAGAGAGGAGAGTGACTGATACTTCTATTCCAGAAGAAGAAGCTTTTCGTGTTATTGAACCTATTATTTTAAAAAAATGGAAAGAAGCCGAAGCAAAAGGCGAGAGATATTTCCCGCATGAATATTTTTATCAAATACTTTTAGACGGTAGTGTGAATTCGCATTATGACGGAAACCCAGAAGTTTGCTGGCTTTTAGAAGCAGCAAAAAAGAATTTGCCTATCGTTGTTCCAGGTTGGGAAGACTCTACTTTGGGTAATATTTTTGCTGGATATTGTAAAGCAGGGGAAATATCTCCTTCTGTTATGAAATCAGGTGTTGAATACATGATGTATCTTTATGATGTTTACAAAGAGCTCTCTGTCGGTGGTCCAGGGTTAGGATTCTTCCAAATAGGAGGAGGTATCTCTGGAGATTTTCCTATTTGTGTAGTACCGAGTATTAAATACGATTTGAAAGAAGAAGTTCGTCCTTGGGGATATTTCTGTCAGATTTCTGATTCAACTACTTCTTATGGTTCATACTCAGGAGCAACTCCAAATGAAAAAATAACTTGGGATAAACTTACAAAAGACACTCCTATGTTCGTTATCGAATCCGATGCGACTATCGTAGCTCCTCTTATGTTCGAAGCTATATTAGACCAATACACAATATCTACAAAATAAAAATAAAATAAATGTCTAAAAAAATAGAGCACAATGAAGATAAAATAAGAGAAGTAATGTTTTCTTATGCTGATACTGAGTTCAAAAATCAAAATCTAGTAAAATACGTAGATCATTATCTCGAGCAATATCGTATATATCTACTAAACTTTACTCAGCTCAGCGACCGTAGGCTCAAGACCAATGAATTTTTCCTCGGTATCAATACTGCTATTATGGCGGTGATAGGTTATATCGAAACTCGTGAAGTAGCTTATGCTCCGGTTATTTTTATCTTTGTGCCTTTTGTTGGTGTGGCTATTTGTTTTTCTTGGTATCAGATTATGAATTCTTTTGCAAAATTAACAAAAGCAAAATTTAAAGTGTTGCATATGGTAGAAGAAAAGCTTCCGATATCGCTATTTCAATCAGAGTGGATGATGCTAGGAGAAGGTAAAGACAAGAAAAAATACTTACCTCTTTCTTATATAGAAAAAAGAATTCCTCTTATTTTTATTCTCTTGTACTTGCTAATCTTTTTTGTAAATTCTCCTATGATGGATTTGATTAGGGGTTATTTGCCTTGGTAATGAATATAAAAAATGTTTTAAAAATTTCTCGTCCGCATTTTTGGCTTTATGAGCTGGGTACTTTTGCTATTGGTATTTTGATAGGTTTTGGATTAGAAGCAAATATTTATCTAATTTTATTTTATGGTTTGTATTTTTTATTGCCAGTAAATATTTTGATCTATGGTATCAATGATATTTTTGATTATGAGACAGATCGACTAAATCCCAAAAAAGTAGAATACGAAGAGCTCGTAACTCCCGACAAACACAAGAAACTTTATCTTTGGATTATCTTTTCTAATCTGCCTTTTTTGTTAGGTTTGTTTTTCTTGCCTATTCAAGCTATTTTATTTTTTATTTTGTTTTTATTTTTTGCTGTATTTTATTCGGCGAAACCAATACGTGCAAAGAGCAAGCCTTTTTTGGATAGTTTTATGTCTGCTGGGCATTATGTAGCGACGGGTGTTTTTGCTTTTTATTTAGCAGGAGGTCAAAATCTTTCTTATTGGGGAGTTTTGGCTGGGATTCTCTGGGCTATGGCTATGCATGCGTATTCGGCTGTGCCTGATATAGCATCAGACAAAGGTGCAGGGCTTGCGACTGTAGCTACTTTTTTTGGTAGAAATAAAACTATTTTTTTCTGCACTTTGCTTTATGTTTTTGCTGCTATTTTAGCTTTTAAATTTATCGGTATTTACGCTTTGTTTTTTGGATTAATTTATTTTATTTTAATGATACTTTCTTTGTATATAAAAAAAGAGAAAGACTTGTTTTCTGTTTACAAATCTTTCTCTTTTTTGAATCCCATAGTTGGGATGGTGATATTTTTTATTTTTCTTTTTGCAAAAATTAATTTATAGGTTCGATAGGTGAGGGGGTTTTGATTTTCTCTATCCTTTTATAAGCGAGTTCTGCTGATATAAGGCAGATAGGCATACCGATACCGGGATTCGTACCTGCTCCGACATAATACAGATTTTCTACTTTTTTAGAAAAATTATTTGGACGGAAAATAGCAGTTTGTCCTAAGGTATGCGCTAGACCTAAGGCTGTACCGTTTTGAGCGTTGTAGTCATTTGCAAAATCATCAACACTATATATGCGCTCATACACGATACGATTACCAAAGTCTTTTATGTCCATTTCGTCCTCGATAGTTTTTATTATTTTATTTCTATAATTTGTTTTTTCTTCTGCATTCATGGACAAATCAGAAGCGATAGGTACGAGGATGAAAATGTTTTCATATCCTTCGGGAGCGACACCTTTGTCTGTTTTGCTAGGACAACAAATATAAAAACTCGGATCTTCGGGCAGTTTTGGTTTATCGAAAATATCACTAAAATTCTTTTCCCAATCTTTACAGAAAAGGAGTGTGTGGTGTTTTAGGGCAGATAGCTCTCCTTTGACTCCTAGATACATTATAAAAGCACTCGGAGCTAGAGTTTTTTCTTTCCAATATTTATCCGCATAAGTTCTATCTTTTTCTTCGAGAAGTTTTGTTTCTGTGAAATGCATATCTGCATTTGAGATAACGATATCGCTCATTACTTCTTCTCCAGAAGAGAGTTTGATACCTTTTATTTTTTTATTCTCTGTGAGTATTTTTTCAACAGGGGAATTTTTGTATATTTCTACACCGTTTTTAATAGCTATATTTTCCAAAGACTCTATGATCTTATAAATACCACCTTCAGGATAATATACACCCATATTGAAATCTATATGATTCATTATGTTATACAAAGCCGGAGTGTTATAAGGAGAAGAACCTAAAAATACTAATTGGTATTCTATTATTTTTTGTAAAATATCATTTTTGAAAAACTTTTTTACATAGTTGTGCATTTTTGAAAAGATTTGTAGTTTTGGTCCTTCGGTCATGACTCTAAAATTAAGAAAATCAAAAATCGAATCATAATTCTTATACATAAAGCCGTTCTTTGCTATTTCGTATTGATATTTTGATTTATCTAAATAGTCCAATAATTTATAAGCAGATCCGTGTTCTATATTTTCAAAAGTCGGAGCATCTAGCAAGAGATCCGAATTCATATCTATCACTAGATTTTTACCATCTGAATCTTTTTCTTCTTTAAAAAATATACGATAAGAAGGAGAGAGTTTTTTCAAAGTCAGATGTTCTTTGATATTTTCACCTAGAATTTTGTAGAAATGCTCAAATATGTCCGGCATCAAATACCAAGACGGCCCCATATCAAAAACAAACTTACCCGCACCTTCGACTTGTGCTTCAAAAATATTTGCTCGACCTCCTATATTTGCATTTTTCTCGTAGAGTTTTACTTTGTGTCCTTTTTTGGCTAGCATGCAAGCGACTCCGAGTCCTCCGATACCGCCACCGATTATTATTATTTGTTTATTATTGTTTTCCATATGATTTTTATTTTTTTAAATATGCTTGGTTTTATTTTATTTCTGAATACATTATAATCTCTTGCTTCTATTTCTTCTAAGATACCTTCATATAAAAGAGAAGCACAATACACAGCACTACGTGAATCTTTACTTAGATATTTGATTCCAGAATTTCCTTTTTCAAAAAGAGAGTGAGCCTTTTCTGATAATTCTCGCATCATATCTTTCCATTCTCTTTTGAAATGATTGTATCTTATTATATCCAAGTCTGTCACAGAGTATTTGTCCATAAATTCTTTTGGTATATAAGTCCTGTCTCTTTGGAAATAATCTTCTTTGATATCACGGAGGAAATTCGTTAATTGCATCGCATAGCCTAAAGCGAGCGCCTCTTCTTCGGGTATTTTTTTTCCGTGAAAGCCTATTATTTTTGTCATCATAAGCCCTACGACACCCGCCGAACCATACATGTATTTTTCGAGTTCGGCATAAGTCTCATAAGTTTTTTTATAAAGGTCCATCTCCATGGAGTCAAAAAAAGCTTCAATCCAAGTTTTTTCAAATTCACAATACTTGCACAGTTCTATGAACTTGTCATATATCATATTACCAGTTTCAGGATTTTCTTTTTCGAAATTTTCAAAAAATATTGTTCTTTCATTTTTGATATCTTCACGAGCTTTTTTCTCGTCATTTGTTTCGTCTACTATCTGATCCACAAAACGCACAAAAGCATAAAGAGTAGCTACTTTTTCTAAGGTAGGTTTTTTAAAAAAGATTTGAGAAGCTAGCTTGTAAGTATTTTTGTCATGTAATAAAAACTTTTTCAAATATTCGAATTCTTCTTTTTTTAATCTAAAATGTTTACGCATTTCTTTCTTTTATATATATTGTTAATTCTTTCAAAATCTCTTTTTCTTTATTTTGCAATTTTGTTTTATCTATCATTTTTAAGATATCTCGTGTCTCTTTTTCAAGGAAGGATCTGACTTCTTTGAAAGTGTTTGTTTTTTCAAATAGAGAAAGTATTTCTTTTTTCTCTGCCTCTTTCAAGGTTTTATTTTTATTAAAATATTTTAAAAACTTTTCTTTTTCTCCTTTACTAGCAAGAGAGAAGAAATAAGAGGTGAGTATTGTTTGTTGGCCTTCTTTGATATCTGTAAAATTTTCTTTGCCTGAGATTTCTTTGTTGCTCAATACGTCTATCAGGTCGTCGCTTGCTTGGAAAACGAGGCCTATCTTTTCACCGATTTTTTTTATTTTATTTTTCTCTGTATTGTCGATACCTGCGAGCACTGCTCCGAGTTCCATGGGTCTAGTAAAAGTATAATGTCCGGATTTCATTTGAGATTTACTTATGAGACTTTTTGTATCAAATATCTCACTTGCAGGGGATACTATGTCAAACATTTGTCCGATAGTTAGCTCTTCGAGCATGTCATAGAAAACACGAGAGGCTTCTTTGTGATTTTTATTTTTACCTTCTTGAAAGATTTTATTTGCCCAAAGAAAAATCAAATCACCTCCGAGTATACCGTAAGCTTCGGCAAGTCTTCTCCTTCTGTCTTTTTCCATTTTTGCAAACAAAGGATCTTCTTTTGTGTATTGGTGTAGGGTTTTTTCATTGTGCCTTGTTGGAGCGTCATCCATTATGTCGTCATGTATCAAAGCAAAAAGATGCACCAGCTCGTAGCTCGCTTCATAGTTTAAGATATTTTCTTTGCCTCCGTAGCCTTTGTGTATTAAATGCACCAAAAAAGGCCGTATTCTCTTACCACCTTTCGCTAAATTTTGTATTTGTTTGATGAATTTGCGTGAGTTTTGATCTGATTTCTTCTCGGCACTTTGGATTATTTTTGTAATCAGTTTTTCAAAATTTTTATCGAAATTCATTCGATATTCTTTTGTTTGCATAAAGCTTTTTTATTATAGCATATTTAAAATAGTTGGGGAGGGTTACTATGAAATCATTAGAAGAATTAGAAAAAGAGCTCTTTAGTAGTTTTAAATCATAAAATTAACGAAAATCTTGCAAAAAAAACGTAAATTTGAGCTATTTTAGCATCAAATTTACGTTTTAGTTGACTTTTTAAGTAAATTGGTATATAATTAAGCTATAAATTTATGTTTAACAAAGATCAAAAAATTAAAAACATCTTAAAACTTAGAGAGGATTTTTTTACTCTAAAAAAAGGCAAAGAGTCTCTTTTGTGTTTATTGGACGAGGTTGAGCTATCAGAAGCAGTCTATAACTCAAACGCTATTGAAAATTCTACTCTAACGCTTCCAGATACAGAAAAGATATTATTAGACTTAGAGGTATCGAAAGATTATTCAATCCGAGAAGTCTTTGAAGCAAAAAATCTTGCTCGTGTTTCTGATTATATTAAAAATAAAAAAGATACTTTGATTTTAAATCAAGAGACAGTTATTTTTCTACACGGACTTTTGATTGGTGGTATTGATGATAGTATTGCTGGACGTTTTCGAAAAAAAGGAGAATTCGTTCGTGTGGGGAATCATATAGCCCCTGCACCTGAGCATATCATACGAATGATTGAGGTTTTGATTAATGAATACAAAACAGATCATAGTAGTGATATTCTAAAAAAAATCGCGTATTTTCATTTAGAATTTGAAACAATTCACCCATTTTGTGACGGCAACGGACGCCTTGGTCGTGTTTTGATAAATTTACAACTTCAAGAATTCGGTTATCCAAATATTATTATTCGAGACAAAGAAAAGCACCTGTATTATAAAACCTTTTCTGATTTTAGAGATAAAAAATCTACGAAAAGCATGGAGCAGATTATTTACCTTGCTTTGTCAGAAAGCTTGCACAAGAGAATCACTTATTTAAAAGGAGAAGAGATAATAACTCTTGCTGAGTATGCAAAAAAACACAAGTATTCTCTTGCTAGTCTTATCAATATGGGACGTCGTCAAACTATTCCTGCTTTCCGTGAAAAAGGTGTCTGGAAAATATCAAGTAAATTTATCTTGAAAAAAAAGCCAAATAAATAATATTATAAATATTTTTTATTTGAAATGAAAAAATCTTTTTCTCAAACAGTTTTAGAGATAGTTAAGAAAATACCAAAAGGCAAGGTTGTGACTTATAAGTGGGTGGCGGAGAAGGCAGGTAGCCCTAGTGCTTCGCGTGCTGTCGGTTCTATTTTAAAGAAAAACTTTAATCCTAAAATCCCGTGTCATAGGGTGATACGAAGCGATGGAAAATTTGGAGAATACAACAGAGGTGCCTTGGAAAAAATAAGGAAGTTAAAAAGTGAGGGGGTGAGGGTGGATGATTTGTAAAAATATTTAAAATATGGGATGATTGATTTGTAAATAATATGAAAATACAACCAAAAATTATAGATAACAATAAGCATAAATTAATTGATGTTTTTAATGAAATTTCTAAAGATTTTTCAGATCTTTCTGTTGCTACTGGCTACTGGGACATAGAAGGCATGAGGTTGGTTTTGGATAATATAAAGAATTATAAAAAAATTAGAATTTTA
>CAYLLX010000013.1:0-2312 GCA_964384975.1 uncultured Candidatus Saccharibacteria bacterium | reverse complement strand
AGGGAGCCCTTAATCAAAAGAGATAATAAAAATAAAATAGAAGAACCAGAACCCGATTATCCAGATCAAGATTTTTTTGATGACTTGCAAGCAATTAAACCTTCTGTTGAATTAGCTGCTGTGGTTGTGGAAATGAAAAAAATGATTGATCAAGGTAAATTGGAAGTACGAGTTTATCGTCGATCATTTTTGCATGCAAAATGTTACATTTTTGGTAATTATGAATCCTCAGAGGCTGTGGGAATTATTGGTTCTTCAAATTTTACTCGAAATGGAATGACTTCTAATACTGAATTAAATTCTCTTGAATCTGATTATCGCGTTGTTTTGTTTCAACCAAAACAATCTGAGCAAGAAGTTGGACATTTATTTTGGTTTGATAAATTGTGGAATGATGAAAAAACTGAAGAATGGACAGGGAGGTTTATTGAGCTAGTCAGAACAACACCTCATGGTGATTTGTTAAACAGCCCTCGTGATATGTATTTACGCACATTGTATGAATTATATCGTCATGAAATTGAACAAGACGAACAGGAGATTATTAATCCCACATCAAAAACACTTTTTGATTTTCAGCAGAAGAATGTTAAAAATCTTACGCGCATTTTAAATACATACGGTGTTGCGATGCTTGCCGATTCAGTGGGGCTTGGAAAAACTATTTCTGCAATTGGAGTGATAAAGCAATATAAAAATCAGCGTATTGTGATAATAGCACCAAAATCGCTTACTTCTCAATGGAGAGATGAGCTAGCTCAAGAGGGTCTTTTTCATGTTCAAATTATTTCTTTACAAAATAAAAATGAAATAGAAGAATTACAAAAAGTAGATAAATATACAGGAGTTGGATTATTTGTTATTGATGAATCGCATAACCTGCGATCACATAACGGAACACGATATGAGTTAATTTCTGATTGGATTTCAAGTCCACACAATGAAGAGTCTCACATATTATTGTGTACTGCTACACCAATTAATAACTCACTTACGGACCTTACTAGTCAGATTCTTTTGGGTGCGCGAGGTGATCAAGATATTTTTACACTTGCTGTGAAAACATCAGAAGGGCAAGTGGTAACTCGATCATTTTACGAGGCAATTGATAATATTCGCAAGCGAATCAATCAAGATATTGCTCAAGGCGGTGGAAATTTAGAATCTATTTACCAAGAAGCACGAATCACTCTTGAGCCGATTATTCGTAACTTTGTGGTGCGTAATACTCGTCAAAGTATTGGGTCTCTCATTCTCCCAGATGGAACAGTGCAAAAATTTCCAGAAGTAAAAATTCAAAATACTCAATATCGGCCGATTGATACAGAAATTGTAATTAGTGAAAAACACCAAAAAGTAACCGCATATTCCATCGAACAATTGGCAGATACTATGGATCGATTGGTTCATCCAATACGACAGATTGGCGATTTCATCACAGTAGGGAAAGCACCTGTTGACGCAAATCCAATATACCGAATCTACCAAATGATTCTTGGATTATCATTCGTACCATACCGTTGGTCAATGTATGATTTTAAATTGTATGAAAAATCAAAAGATGAATTGAGAACAATGCGATTATCTGGATCAGAATTAATGAGAATTAATATGCAACTCAGTTTGTATGGAATCATGCGAACACTATTTTTGAAACGATTAGAATCATCAGCCCACGCTCTCGAGGTTTCATTGTCTCGTTATCTTACTCGTATTCATATGTTTGAGCAGATTTTGCGTGATGAAAATATAATTATTAATCTTTCTGAGATTGATGATATTTTAGATGAATATTCTTCGGATGATGGAGATCAAATTTCATATTCATCCGAAGAACTTCTCGAAAAAGCTCGTGTAAAGTCCTCAGAAGTAGATGCAAATTTTAATAAAGAGATTCTTTTTGAAGATATTCAAATTGAAAAAGACTTGATCCAAGAAATTATTCAATTAGTGCAAGTTATCAAAGCATCAGATCCAAAGATGCAAGATTTGAAAAATAAATTAAAAGCATCATACAAAGAACACAAAGATAAAAAAATTCTTACCTTTACATTCTTTGCCGACACTATTGATCATATCGAGGAATCGTTGAAAAACGATCCAGAAATGGCAGAAATTTATGCGCGATCGGCATTTGTATCAGGACGTGACCGAAAGCATGCACTGCATTGTGCAAATCGGTTTGCGCCGATCGCAAAGGGTGCCGAAGATCTCGCAAAAGAAGAAGGTGAAATTACCTATTTATTCGCAACCGACGTATTATCAGAAGGTCAAAACCTGCAGGATTGTGGGGAAATTATTAACTACGACCT
>CAYLLX010000012.1:0-13311 GCA_964384975.1 uncultured Candidatus Saccharibacteria bacterium | reverse complement strand
AAATAAAAAAATACCTAAAGATGTTCTTTTTGTTTTTAAAAATAATTTTTATAAAAAATTGTCCGAACATCAGAAGCTTTCTCAAAGTGCGTCTGCGGGTATGTTCAAAGGTGGTCTTGCAAATCACAATGAAAAAACTATTCGCTTGCATACCGCTCATCATTTGTTATTGAAAGCTTTGCAAGAAGTTTTGGGTCCGAGTGTAAAACAAAGAGGCAGTAATATCACCGAAGAGCGTTTGCGTATTGATTTTGTTTTTGATCGCAAAATGACCTCAGAAGAATTAGAAAAAGTAGAAAATTTAGTAAATGAAAAAATAAAAGAAGGTTTAAATGTTGTTCGCAGGGAAATGCCTTTTGTTGAAGCAGAAAAGATTGGTGCAGAGATGGAATTCGGGGCGAAATATCCTGAGAATGTTTCTGTTTATTTTATCGAAGATAAAGAGGGTAGTATTTTTTCTAAAGAATTTTGTGGTGGACCACATGTGAAAAATACAGGAGAGCTCGGCGTGTTCAAGATTCAAAAAGAAGAAGCTTCTTCTGCTGGAGTACGTCGCATAAAAGCTGTGCTTTTGTAAAAATAAATATGCTATAATAAAAGTATGAAAATATTTTCTTCATCAAAAAAAGAAGATGAATTGTTTTTGGTTTTTGATATGGGATCTGCTTCTGTTAGAGGTGCTGTTTTTACTATAGATTCTAAAAAAGTACCACATATTTTATTTTCTGTTTCTGAGCCTATCAAATTAAAAGATGAGCTTGTTTTTGAGGATTTTTTCAATTCTACTATCGGAGCCCTTGATATTGTTTTGGGTAAAATATTTTTATTTAGAGTGGGAGCACCTAAAAAGATTTTTGCAATACTTTCTTCTGCTTGGTTTGTTTCTGAGATCCGTAATATTTCATATACTAGTGAAAAGAGTTTCGTTTTTGATGAAAAATTTGCTGATAATTTGATACAAAAAGAAATAGCCAAATTAACAGAAGAGTATTCTCATAAAGACAGCGAGTTTCGTGATATGACTCCTATCGAATTGAGAAATACTAAAATTTCATTAAATGGATATCCTGTCGACAAGCCTTTGAAACAAAAAACAAAAAACGTAGAGATGTCTATTTTTGTTTCTTTGAGTTCAAAACTTTTCACTCAAAAAGTAGAAGAAGTTGTAAATAAATATTTTAATGTTGAAAATGTAAAGTTCTCTTCTTTTGTTATGGCTTCTTTCGCTGTTGTGCGAAATATGTTTTTGTATCAAGATAATTTTTTGCTTATAGATATTAGTGGTGAAGTAACTGATATTTCGATGGTTAAAAAAGATATTTTAAATAGCTCGATATCTTTTCCTTTTGGGGTAAATGTAATTCTCCGAAACATTGCTAAAAATTTTAATTGTTCTATGTATAATGCCAAATCTCTTTATCTTTTGTATAAAAACAATCAAGCTGACGAGGCTACTATGAAAAAAATAGACTTTATTATAAAAACTCTAGCGAAAGATTGGTTGCGAAAGTTTCAAGAATCTCTGACTAATTTTTCAAATGACATATCGATACCTTCTACTATATTTCTAACTGTCGAAGAAGACTTTGCTTCTTTCTTTTCTGAAACTATAAAATCTGATCAATTCCACCAGTATACTTTAGCAGAATCAAAATTTAAAATAGTTTTTATGGGCACTCAGGCTTTGCACGGTATCGCAATATACAAAAATGAAGGACAAAGAGACCCTTTTACGGCTATCGACTGCATTTACATTAGTAACTTTCTTAGATAAAATATAAATATGACCAAAAAACTCTTACAAGATGTTGTAAAAAAACAAAATACTGCACATATAAAAAAAGAAATACCTTCTTTTGATTCCAAGGGTGGTGAAATACATAAAATCAAAAACCATTTTTCTGAAAAAGAAAAAACAAAAAAAGAAGAAGATAGGTTAAAAGAGATAGATTTTCTTTACGCAAGGAAAAATCAAGGATTTATAAATGATCCCAACAAAAAGAATTCAAGTTTTAGTATGTGGATTATTGCATTTTTTGCTATCATTTTTTTGTTTTTTGCTGTCTCTTTTGTTTTTTCTAGTGTAAAGATAAATATAAACCCTAAAACAAGTTCTTTTTCTGTGAATAAAAATATTACTGCTTTCAAAAATGCTTCAAATGAAAATCTTTCTTTTGAATTAATGTCACTTTCTGATACTGTTTCTGTTTCTTTGGAGGGTAAAGAAGAACAAGAAGTCTTGATAGAAGCAAGAGGTGAGGTTGTTATTTATAATAATTTTAGCACTAGTTCTCAGCCTTTGCTGATAGACACAAGGCTAGAAGCAACAAACGGTAAAATCTATAAAACAACAGAAAGGGTTGTAGTGCCTGGTATGAAAGACGGAAAACCAGGATCTGTGAAAGTGGGTATATATGCAACAGAGGCAGGAGAAGAATACAATAGCGCACCTTTAGATTTTAAAATATTAGGTTTCAAGGGAACTTCCAAATATGACAAGATTTACGCGAGGTCTGTTGGAGATATTGCAGGAGGGATGAAGGGGAAAGTTTTGCAAGTATCAGAAGAAGAAAAAACACAATCTGTTCAAAATCTTAGAAATGATTTAGAAAAGTCTTTGTTTAAAAAAGCAACAGACAACATACCTTCTGGATTTGTATTATTCAAAGATTCTGTTTATTTAGATATTGAAAAAGAAGAATACAAAATAGAGGGCAACAAAATGGTCGTTACTTTGAGAGGTTTTGTTTCTGGAGTTGTTTTTAATGAAAAAAGAATAACAGATAGTATTTTGGAAAATACAGATTTTCAAGGGGAAGAAGTTTTTATAAGCAACCTTAGAGATTTAAAATTTAATTTTAATCCTTCTTTGGACTGGTCTCTTTTTAAGAGTGACTTAAATACTCTCTCCAAGATTTCTTTTGATATTTCAGGAGAAGGTAATATAGTATATTTGCTAGATGAAAAAGCCTTTATTTCTGACTTGAAAGGTAAAAAGAAAAAAGATTTTAGCAATATTTTGTTAAATTATAATTCTATAAATTCTGCCAATGTTTCCTTTAAGCCTATGTGGAAAAATAATTTTCCAGACAAAACAAAAGATATAAAATTAATAATAAATTATCCACAATAAAGATTTCCACCGAAATTATTTGACGTGAGCATCTAATTTTGTTAGAATAACAGAACCCAAATGAGTGAAAATAAAAATGATAAAATTTTAACAGGTCGTGGAGTAGTAACTGAGGCTCTACCGAGTACTTTGTTTAGGGTTCAGATGGAAGATAGTAAAGAAATACTTGCTTATCTTTCAGGGAAAATGAGAATGCACCGTATTAAAGTTTTGATAGGTGATTCTGTTGAGGTTATACTTGATCCTTATGGAGGAAAGGGTAGAATCTCAAAAAGGTTGTAATTTTTTTTAATATAGTGTATACTCTATCTACAGTTAAATAGATATACAAATTTCGTTAAAAAATAAGGTTATTTCCTTATTTTTAAATTCATTTATGAAAATAAAAGCAGCGGTCAAAAAAATATGTAGTAATTGTAAGATGGTTAAACGCCAAAGGCATTTGAGAGTTATTTGTACAAATCCTAAGCACAAACAAAAACAATAAATTATATGAGAATACTTGGAATAACAGTGCCAAATGAAAAAAGATTGGAAATAGGTTTAACTTGCCTTTATGGTATAGGTATTTCTACTGCACGTAAAATACTTAGTAAAGTTAAAATAGAACATAGTGCAAAAGCAAAAGATTTGACTCCGGAACAAGAAAATGAAATCCGTGCAATCATAGAAAGTATGACGATAGAAGGTAACTTGAAAAGAGAAATTTCTGCAAATATTAAAAGATTAAAAGATATCAAATCTCACCGAGGTATTCGCCACATGAAAAAATTACCTGTTCGTGGACAAAGAACAAAAACAAATTCTAGAACAGTGCGTGGTAATGTTAGAAAAACAATGGCCTCAGGTAGAAGAAAAGAAAGTAAAACATAAAGATGACAACTAAAACAAATACAACAACTGAATCAAAAATAGAAGAAACAGAAGTAAAAGTAGTTTCTTCTAAATCTTCAAAAAAGAAACACGTTTCTGGTATTTTAAATATCGAGGCAACTTTCAACAATACTAAAGTAAACTTTAGCGACAAGATGGGTAATGTTTTGTTTTGGTCTAGTGCTGGTTCTTTGGGTTTTAAGGGTGCTAAAAAAGGTACTCCTTTTGCTGCTTCAAAAGTTGGAGATATTATTGGAGGAAAAGCAGCTCAAATCGGTATAAAAGATGCTGATGTTGTTATAACAGGAGTAGGTGCTGGTAGAGAGCCTGTAATAAGAGCTTTTATGGCTCACAATATGGAGATAAATTCAATCAAAGATATGACACCTGTTCCACATAATGGTCCAAAGAAAAAGAAACCAAGAAGAGTATAATAATTAGAAATAATAATAAAGTAAAATGATATCAAAAGCAAAATTTAAAATTTGTAGAAGACTAGGTCCTGGTGTTTATGAAAAATGCCAAACTGCAAAATTTTCTGAAACAACAGGGAAGACTCTTCGTCGTCCTAAGCCTTTGTCTGAATTCGGAGCACAGCTAGTAGAGAAACAAAAAATTCGTTTTTCTTATGGTATTTCAGAAAAACAACTTTCTAATTATGTTAAAAGTGCTTCAAAAATAAAAGGAGCAGGAACTGCTGAAAAGTTTTACGAAGAATTAGAATCAAGACTCGATAACGTTGTTTACCGTATGGGATTGGCTTCTACTCGTAGAGGAGCACGCCAAATGGTATCACACGGGCATTTTATTGTTGGTGGACACAAAGTTACTGTACCTTCTTACAAAGTAAAAGTTGGTGATTTGATACAAGTTAGAGAAGCGTCTAAAACAAAAAAAGTTTTTGAAAATTTGAATGAAAAAATGAAAGAATATAAAGCACCGAATTGGTTGTCTTTTGATCCTGCAAAGATGGAAGGTAAAATTATTGGTAAACCTATAAATAGCGAAACTTTCCTAGACTTGAACTCTGTTTTGCAATTTTATAGCCGTTAATTATTTATTAGTTTAATTTAAAGTTAACTTTTTTAAAAAATATGCCAGAATATAAAATTTTAATGCCTTCTAAGCCTCGTGTTGTTTTAGAGGAAGGCAACAAAGGAGTTTTTGAAATCGATGGTTTGTATCCTGGATACGGCCACACTTTAGGTAATTCTTTGAGAAGAATTATCCTTTCTTCTTTGCCTGGTGCAAGTATCACTTCTATAAAAATAGATGGTGTTTCTCATGAATTTTCTACTCTTGAAGGAGTAAAAGAAGACGTTATTGTTATGATTTTAAATCTTAAAAAAACAAGATTCAAAATGTTGACAGACGAGCCTCAAAAAATTACTTTGTCTGTAAAAGGACCAAAAGAAGTAACTGCAGGAGACATAAAAACATCTGGACAAGTAGAGATATTGAACCCAGAGCTTTATATCGCAACTTTGACTGGTAAAAATGAATTAAACATAGAAATAAATATAGAAAAAGGTTTAGGTTTTATTCCAAAAGAAGTTTTGCAAAAAGAAAAAGTAGAAGTCGGTACTATTGCTTTGGACTCTATTTTTACACCTATTCGTAGAGTTTCTTATGATGTTGAAAATATGCGTGTTGGAGATAAAACAAATCACAATAGACTAAGGATGTCTATCGAAACTGACGGTACTCTAAGTCCAAAAGAAGCTTTGTCTCAATCAATAGAAATAATGATTAATCAGCTTAAAGCTATTGTTGATTTCAAAGAACCAGAAGTAGAAACATTTTCTTTGAAACAAAAAGAAGAAAAATTTGAAACAGAAGAAGAGTCAAACGAAGAAGACGGTAAAAAAGATGAAGACTTCAATGATGTTTTGAAAACAAGAATAGATAGCCTAGACCTCTCTACTAGAACATTAAATGCTTTGACAGCTGCAAATATAAGAACTATCGGAGGTTTGGCTCGCAAGAAAAAAGATGATTTGCTTGAAGTTGAAGGTATTGGAGAAAAAGGTATTACTGAAATAAAAAACATTTTAAGTAAATTTGGTTTAAATTTGAAAGATTAAATATTAATTATTAAAAGATATGAGACACCACAATAACAAAAGAAAATTTGGAAGAGATAAAGATCAAAGAGACGCACTTTTACGTTCTTTGGCTTTGAGTCTTATCGTAAGAGAGAAAATAAAAACAACACTACCGAAAGCAAAAGAATTGCGTCCTTTTGTTGAGAAATTGGTAACAAAAGCAAAGAAACAAAATGATGTTGCACGCATGAGGTTGATTGTCTCAGATCTTTTGAATAGAAAAAAAGAAACAAAAAAGCTTTTTGAAGTGATCGCACCTAAATACTTGGAAAGAGCAGGAGGATACACAAGAATAGTAAAGCTTGGAGTTAGAAAATCAGACGGAGCAGAGATGGCACAAATAGAATTTGTATAATTTTAATAAATGTTTTAATATAAAAAAGTCATGAAAAATAATGAAGAAAAAATAATAGATGCATCAGGTAGAACCTTGGGAAGAGTCTCGACAGAAGTCGCGATGATTTTGATGGGTAAAACAAAAGCTTCATTCGAAAGAAATAAATATTCTGGAACTGCTGTAAAAGTTATCAATGCTTCAAAAATAAAGATAACAGAAAAGAAGCTTGAGGAGATATATCACACGAGATATTCAGGTTATCCAGGAGGATTACGTATAACAAAAGCAAAAGAAACAAAAGAAAAGAAAGGCATGAGTGAGTTAGTAAAGTTAGCAGTTTATCAAATGCTCCCAGGAAATAAAATCCGAAGAGAAATGATGAAAAATTTAAGTATCGAAGAATAAAAATATGGAGAAAAAAACAACAGCAAAATACACAGAGGCTATCGGAAGAAGAAAAACTTCTACTGCTCGTGTTCGTATGTTTTATACAGGCAAGGGTAACGTTACTGTAAATGGAAAAGATTCAAAAGATTATTTTCAAACAGATGAACAAAGAGGTCTTATCCTAGATCCTATAACTCAAGCAAAGCCGGGAAGTAAGATCTCTTTTGAAGCTAAGGTTTCAGGAGGAGGAATACACTCTCAAGCAGAAGCGGTAAGACTCGGTATCTCTCGTGCTATCGTAGCAGACGATATCGAATCTAGAGGAACTCTAAAAACTCTTGGATATTTGAAGCGTGATCCTAGAGCAAAAGAAAGACGTAAATTCGGTCTTAAAAAAGCTCGTAAAGCTCCACAGTGGTCAAAACGTTAAAAAAGAAAAACCGCATTTGCGGTTTTTCTTTTTGCCTAAAATATGTTATAATATAGGTATGAATCCCGTTAGATATTTTAAATAACGGGTATAAGTAATAATAATTGAGGGGCAAGTATAACGTGTGTATATATTATAAATTAATCAAAAATATCTAACGGGATGAATGAAGAAAATATAAATCAAAATACAGAATTAGAAGAAAATTTACAAGATACAGAAATACTCGAAGATGATTCTGAGGTTTTAGAATTTGAATTCAATGAAGACGGAGAAGAAGACTTAAAAAAAACTCTAAAGAAATTTAGAGCAGATTTGAAACAAGCAAAAAAAGAGAGTCAAGAATACCTCACAGGTTGGCAAAAAGAGCGAGCTGATTTTGTGAATTACAAAAAACAAGAAGAAGAAAGAAAAGCTTTTCTAAATGATTTAATAAAAGAAAAAATACTGACAAATTTTCTTTCCGTATCTGATAGTTTCAATATGGCTTTTGCAAATAAAGAAGCTTGGGAGAAAGTGGATACAAACTGGAGAGTGGGCGTCGAATACATATATTCTCAATTAAATAATATTTTCGAAGAATACGGAGTAAAAACTTTTGGAAAAGAAGGAGAAGACTTTGATCCAAATTTGCATCAATCAATGCAAGCAATAGAAACAGAAGAAAAAGAAAAAGATCACAAAATATCTTCTGTAATACAACAAGGCTACAAACTAGGCGAAAAAGTCCTCCGCCCCGCAAAAGTGAATGTATTTAAACTAAAAGAGTAATCAAATAAATGTCTCACGAAATACAAAAAGTCACATGCCAAAATCACAACATCAGTAAACACTGCCAAGGGGAATTTACCATAGAACCTGACGATTTTGTATTTTATGATAAAATAAAAGTCCCTCCACCGACATTTTGTCCGGAGTGTAGGATGATAAGACGTTTTAATTTTAGGAATGAAAGATTTCTTTTTCGTCGACCTGATGCAAAAACAGGTTTAGAAATATTTTCAACCTTCCCAGCAGAGTCAAAAGTCGCAGTTTATCAAAATAGTTTTTGGTTTGGAGATTTATGGGATCCATTTGTTTTTGGTTTTGATTATGATTTTTCAAAAAATTTCTTTGAGCAATTTGCCCACCTCTTATCTATAGCTCCGATACCTGCTAGGTCTGTATTTGATATGGTAAATTCAGATTATTGTAATGAGGCAAGTGGATGTAAAAATGCATATCTTTGTTTTAATACTGATTATGTGGAGGATTCTGCTTACGCACGAAAAGTAAGGAATCTTAAAAATTCTTTTGATATATATGAAGCAGACGAGAGTGAGCTTTGTTATGAAAGTTTAACATTAGAAAAATGTTATAGAACTTTTTATTCGCAAGAATGCGAGAGCTGTGTTGATGTTTGGTTTTCAAAAAGATTGCGTGGATGTACAAATTGTTTTGGTTGTGTGAATTTAGTAAATAAATCAAATTGTTTTTTTAATGAGCAATTATCAAAAGAAGAATATTCAGAAAGAATCAAGAATTTTAATTCTGGTTCTTATCATAAAATTTTAGAATACAAGAAAAAAGCTGAAGATTTTTGGTTAAATCATCCAGTTAAATACAATCATAGTATTAGTGTCATAAATGCTACTGGCGATCGTCTTTATAATTCAAGAAATTTGAAAGAATGTTATTACACAAAAGATGCTGAGAATTTAAAATATTGCCAGGACATATGGGCGAAAACGAATAATTGTTATGATTATTCAGTTTGGGGGGATGGAGCAGAGAATATATACGAGGCTATGACTTGTGGTATGGGGATTTTTAATTTAAAATTTTGTTTTAATTGCTGGGAAGGTTCGAGAGATTTAGATTATTGTGGATATTGTGTTGGGTCAAATAATTGTTTTGGTTGTGTTGGTTTATACAAAAAACAATATTGTATTTTCAACAAACAATATTCAAAAGAAGAATATTTTATAATGGTTGAAAAGATAAAAAAACACATGAATGAAATGCCTTATATAGATAAAAAAGGTAGAGTGTATAAATATGGTGAATTTTTTCCATTTGAATTAGCCCCTTTGTCTTATAATGAAAGTTTGTCTAATGATTTTTTTCCTTTATCAAAGGATGAAATTTTAGAAAAAGGATATCTTTATAGAGATATTAAAATTAAAGAATTCGATAAAACTATTTTAACAAAAGATATTCCAGATGATATACAAGATATCCAGGATGCTTTTACAAAAGAAGTTTTAGAGTGTGAAGACTGTAATAGGGCTTTTAAAATTATTCCAATAGAATTTCAATTTTATGAAAGAATAAAACTACCCATCCCTCGCAAATGCTATGATTGTCGATTTGTGAATAGATTTAAATTTGTAAATCCTCCAAAATTTTACCACCGTAAATGCATGAAAGAAAATTGCGAGGTAGAATTCGAAACCTCATACGCTCCCGATCGTCCAGAGATAGTTTATTGCGAAAAATGCTACCAGCAAGAAATCTACTAACCCACCAAACCCTCAAGCAAATGCTTGCGGGTTTGTTCGTCTATGTATTGAGTGACTATTATGATCATCTCTGTCGTCAGTCCTAAATCTTTTTTGATATTTTCAAAAAGGTGCTCGTAGGGTAGGGGGGAAATCCAAGCAGAGTTTTTGAGACAAACAAAGCCGGCTTTTTTTAGAAGGTAACGTAAAGATTCTCTTTCTTGTTTTCTATTTTCTGGTAAGTCTAAAAGTATTACTCTCCAAAAACCGTCCCAATTTGGATTTATTAAAGTCTCTTCTCCATTTATAAGTATGCTATTAAGGCGTTTTTTGCCCTCTTTTGTGAGTTTTGCATAGGTTTTGTGTTCTGAGTCGTGTAGTTCGGCGAGTCCTGCTTCTACGAGGTTTTTAAGGCTTCTGTTCATGGCGTATTTTGTTTTTGTGTCTTCTTTTGGAGTTAAAATCTCAACAGGGGTTACTGTTTTTTCGCCTAGTTTTTTAAGTATTTTTTTTGAATAATCTTTATTTTTCATGTTTTTATATGTTTCGGGGCCCACCCCGTGAGTATGAAATACTTTTACGGGGCCATCCATCCGAGCGAAAGCGAGGCGGGATTGACATATATCAATATTATCATATATACTATATTTAGACAAGTATTTCGCGGTCACGAAATACTTGCAAAAAGTTTAGACAAAATATATAATATAGTAAATAATTCGTTATCAGCCCTTGGTTGTCGAAATCAAGGTTTAAAAAATAAAAAATAATTATGAGTAAAATAATAGGTATAGATTTGGGTACAACAAATTCAGCGGTTGCTATTATCGAAGGTGGTCAACCAAAAATTTTAGAAAACATAGAAGGTAATCGTACAACTCCTTCTGTTCTTGCGATGACAAAAAACAATGATCGTCTCGTAGGGCTTTTAGCAAAACGTCAAAGTGTCACAAATCCAGAAAATACTATCTACGGTATCAAGCGTTTTATGGGGCATCAATTTGATGATCCAGAAATTCAAAAAGATGAAAAAACTATTCCGTATAAAATTCAAAAAAGTGCAAATAACGGCATCGAAGTAAAAGTCGGTAATGACTGGAAAAGACCAGAAGAGATTTCTGCGATGATTCTTGCAAAAATAAAAGCAGACGTAGAAGCAAAGACAGGCGAGAAAATAACAGAAGCTGTTATCACAGTGCCTGCATATTTTAACGACTCTCAAAGACAAGCGACAAAAGACGCAGGGCAGATAGCGGGTCTCGAGGTAAAACGTATTATCAACGAACCAACAGCAGCAGCTCTAGCTTATGGATTCAACACAAAGAAAAATGAAAAAATAGTTGTTTATGACTTTGGAGGTGGAACTTTTGACGTTTCTGTTTTGGAAGTTGGTGATGATGTTATCGAAGTAAAATCTACAGACGGAGATAGCCACATGGGAGGTGAAGATATCGATCAGCAAATTATAAAGTGGATCGCACAAGAATTCCAAAAGGCTTCTGGAGTAGATGTTACAAAAGATTCTCTTGCTTTGCAAAGACTAAAAGAAGCAGCAGAAAAAGCAAAACACGAACTCTCTACTACTATGGAAGCAGAGATCAATATACCTTTTATAACTTCTACAGAAGCAGGTCCTCAACATCTTTTGCTTAAAATGACTCGTGCACAATTGGAAAATCTAGCAGAAGAATTCGTAAGACGTTCTATCGAAATAACAAAAAGAGCAGTCGAAGCAAGTCCTTTTAAAATAGAAGAAATCAATGAAATAATAATGGTTGGAGGTCAAACAAGAATGCCGAAAATAGTTGAAGAAGTGAAAAAGCTTTTCGGAGGCAAAGAACCAAATCGTTCAATCAACCCTGATGAAGTTGTAGCTCTAGGAGCAGCTGTGCAAGCGGGAGTTTTGCAAGGAGACGTAAAAGATATTTTGCTTCTCGATGTGATACCTCTTTCTTTGGGTATTGAAACTTTGGGAGGAGTAGCGACAAAACTCGTAGAAAGAAATACAACTATCCCTGCTTCTAAATCTCAAACATTCTCTACAGCTGCGGATAATCAAACTTCCGTAGAAATACACATAGTCCAAGGTGAACGTCCTATGGCAAGTGATAATAAGTCTTTGGGTAGATTTATTTTAGACGGAGTACCTCCTGCACCTCGTGGAATTCCACAAGTTGAAGTGACTTTTGATGTGGATGCAAACGGTATCTTAAACGTAAAAGCTATGGACAAAGCTTCTGGTAAGGCGCAATCAATACGTATCGAAGCAAGCTCTGGATTAAAAGAAGACGAGATAAAGAAAATGCAACAAGATGCGGAGCTTCACGCAGAAGAAGATAAAAAGAAAAAAGAAACAGCAGATGTGAGAAATACTGCGGAGATGACTTTGTACACTGCGGAAAAATCTCTCAAAGATTATGAAGAAAAAATCCCTCAAGATGTCAAAGATTCTATCAATACAAAAATAACTAATTTGAAAAATGTAAAAGATGGAACAGATGCTGAGGCGATTAAAAAAGCAACAGAAGAACTCTCTGCTGAGATGTCAAAAATAGGAGAAATTATCAGCAAGGCGGGTGAAGCTTCTACAAATACAACTCCAGAAGAGCAAAATGAAGAAGTCAGAGAGCACTCTGAGGAAAGTACAGAAAACAAAGAAGAAGACAAAAAAGAATAATCTTTTCAAAAATACCAAGCTTAAATAAGTCTTGGTATTTTTGTTTTTTATTTTTTAAAAAATGATATAATAAAAATATGGATTATTCATCTTTGCCTACAAATAAAGATTTGACTTATATAGGACAAACTACTTTTCGTGACAAGAAAACTCTTTTTGGTATTAAAAGAAAAGACCGTCGTCAACACACTTATGTATTGGGTAAATCCGGTACTGGTAAATCTGCTCTTATGTTCAACATGATAATTCAAAATATCATAAACGGCGAAGGGGTTTGTGTTGTGGACCCACACGGCGAGCTTGTCGAAGGAGTTTTGTCTGCTATTCCTCCACACAGGATGAAAGACGTTGTTTATTTTAACCCTGCTGATACGGACTATCATATTGGTTTCAATGTTTTAGAACTTGTAGATCATAAATACAAGCACTTGGTGGCTTCGGGGCTTATGGGTATTTTTACTAAAATCTGGGCGAATGCTTGGTCTGCGAGAATGGAATATATTTTAAATAATACCATCCTCGCATTGCTCGATACTCCTGGAACAACGCTCCTCGGTGTGCCTAGGATGCTCGTGGACAAGGATTATCGTCAGGGTATTATTGCTAATTTAAAAGATCCTGTAATCAAGGCTTTTTGGATTCATGAATACGAAGCTTGGCAAGAAAAATTTAGAAACGAGGCTATCGCACCTATTCAAAATAAAGTGGGGCAATTCCTATCGACCTCTATTATTAGAAATGTTGTCGGTCAATCAAAAAGTACTATCAATATTTTTGACATAATGAATGAAGGCAAGATTTTCCTTGTGAACGTTTCCAAGGGGCGTATCGGTGAAGATAATTCCGCTCTTCTTGGAGGTATGATTATTACCAAGATCCAGCTTGCAGC
>CAYLLX010000011.1:10178-14300 GCA_964384975.1 uncultured Candidatus Saccharibacteria bacterium | reverse complement strand
TCCAAGGATTGCTCCATACGAACCTCAATCGTACGCGTATACCAGTTCCGCCACTTGCGCCTCTTGTCTGCCGATGAGGCAGGTTTGCCTACCGACGAGGTAGGCTCGTCCACCGAAGAGGTGGGCTTAAATCAATATACCACATTCAAAATAAATTTCTACTAAAAAAGCCACAGAGGGTGGCTTTTTTAAAATCTTATTCTGTTACTACTTCTGGAGTTTCTACTTTTACTTCTTCTACTTCAACAATATCTTCTGTATCATCTGTCTTGTTAAAAGCAACTGATCTTAATTTCTTACGAACATCTTTTACAGCTTTTGTTCTAACATAGTATAACTTTGCTCTACGAGCACGAGCTTTTTTAGTAACTTCTATCTTTTCTATCATAGGAGAAAACAAAGGGAAAACTCTTTCTACTCCGACCCCTGAAGCAACTTTACGAACTGTAAAAGTAGCACCTATTTCTGTGCCGTGTTTACGAGCCAAAACGATACCTTCGAAAGCTTGTAAACGATACTTTGGACCGTCAGTAGCTTTTTTAGGGTCTTTTTTACCAGCCTTTTTTTCTTCCAAGATTTTAACTTGAACTTTTACTGTATCACCCGCACTAAAATCAACCTTCTTGCGAGCTTCTACGTTTACCGGTGTTAATTTTATATTACCAATTTTTCCTGCTGTCATAATGAATATACTCTATCATATTTCTATAAAAAAGCAAATCTAAGCGAGCAATTCCTTAAATTCGCTTGGCATTGGGGCTTCTACTTTTATTTCTTTACCGTCTATGCCCAAAAAGGAAATATTTAAAGCATGCAAAGCAAGTCTTTGTATATTTGAAGGATGAGGTGAATTTGAATTATATAAAGGGTCGCAAACTATCGGATGACTTATGTATTTCATATGTACTCTGATTTGATGCATACGTCCTGTTTTTGGATTTACTTCTACAATAGAATATTTTTCTCCTTTTTCATCTGTAAAACTTTTCAAGACTTTGTATTCAGTAACAGCTTCACGTAACTCCCCTCTCGCTCCTCTACCTGCAAGTCTTTTTCTGAAATCATTCGGGCTTCTACCTATCGATTCTTTAACTGTACCTGTTTCATTTTTGAAAAATCCGCTTACTATCGCGAGGTATATCTTTTTTACTTTTCTGTCTTGAAATTGTTTTTTTAAGAATTCATAAGCATCTTGATTTTTGACCAAAACCAAAGCACCCGAAGTATCTTTGTCTAGTCTATGCACTATCCCACCCTTTTTTATCTCGACGTCATTTGAAAAAATAGATTCTCCGACGTCTTTTGCTTCATTGTATTGCTCGACAAAAAAATCTGAAATAGTTTTTTCAGTATTCCTGCCATCACCGTGCACCGAAACCCCTGCCGGCTTGTTTATAACCACAAAATCCTCATTTTCGAATAAAATATCTAGCATATTGAAATATTATAGGAAATAATATATAATAACAAGCATAAAAGTAGATAAATGTTTTATTTACTTTTTACAAAATTAAATATGCGCGATTAGCTCAGTTGGTAGAGCAACCCGTTTACACCGGGAAGGTCATAGGTTCGAGTCCTGTATCGCGCACCACCCATACCAAAGCGAGATCAGTCCCGCCAAGGCGGGATAAAACTGCCTTCGTAGTTCAATGGATAGAACAGAGCTCTTCTAAGGCTTTGATGTAGGTTCGATTCCTACCGAAGGCACCAAAAATCCTGTAGACGTCGGACGTCCACAGGATTTTGCTATATAGACGGATCTGTAAAGTTGATTTGTGATTCTAAGATGTTTTTTACCTCTTGTTCTCTTTCTTCAAAGAAGACCACAGTTTCATCTATTTTATTAAAATCAATAACAGAATAATTAGAAATAAATTCTTGTTCAATCATAGAGTTTATGTTTTTATTATTTTGATTGAAAAAATACCAACCAAAAACCATACTCGCAAAAAACATAAAAAATAAAACATACAAGGAATAGTTCCAATGCTTATAAGGGTTGGAATTATTCCAATTATTGTGTGTAAACTTATTTCTTTTTTTAAAAAAATTTAAATTCATTTTAATTGTTTATAAAAGATACTAATTTCATTTTTAAATTTAAAATCCAAATAGAATTTGTTATTGTTTTACCTTCTTCTTCCATGGAGTCTTTTCTTTGTAGGGTCATATCTGTAAATTCAAATACATAAGGCGAATTCTCTAATATTTTTATAAATTTATAAACACTCTCAAAACGTCCCTCTATGTTCATCTGCACCTCGAGCCCGAGACCGTCAGAAGACAAATCTACAAAAGAAAACTCTCCTTTTGTTCCTGCTTCTTTCGCCAAAGACTGCATGTTATCCAAAAAAGGAACTACGTCGCTTTTTCTTGCAAAATATTTATCTAAAAGTATCTTCTGGTCAAAGACATCTTGGACGGACTCATTTAATACTTTTATCTTTTCATTTTTCTGTTCGAGTTCTTCTGTGTTTTTTAATAATTCAACAAAATTTTTGTTTTTCTTTTGTACATTATTAAATATATATAGAAAAATAAGTGTTGTTACAGCTAGCACAACAAAAGCAAGAGTTAAACTTATTAAAATTTTATATCTTTTTTTCATTTTATTTTTTCAAAAATAATGTTAACTCAAAATCTATATCCTCCCCTCTCACAAAATTTGATATCGGTAAATCAACTTTTTCAAAAAGTGGGTTGCTCTGCAAAATTTGTTTAAACAAAAGTAGTCTTTCTCTGTTTGGAGCAATACCTGTTATTTTTGCTATTTTTAAAATCCCCTCCTCGTCTTTTTGATCTTTTTGATAAGAAATATTTAAAATCTTTATATCTGTCATTCGTGAAGATAAAACAGGGTCTATCACGCTGGATGTCAGTATAAAATTTTGCTCTTTTGTTTTTTCTATTAGATTTATCTGACTGTTGACTTCGTTTATTATAGACATAGTTTCTTCGGGGACGTCTTTTATTGGAGTATTTAAAACATTTTGGTATTTTTGCTCAGCGACGTTTTCGTTGATAACTGAGAAAAAATACGCAGGTAAAAGCGCTACAGTAAACAAGAAGAAAACAATAGCTACTAACATAAAATAGAAAATACCGAGCCTTACATGGAAAAATAAGTAATTCTTTTTCTTTTCTTCTGTTGGTAATAAATTAATCATAATTAAAATTGCCTAATGCTAATCCTATACAAGTAGCAAAACTCAAAGAGTTTTCAAAATTCATATCAGGAACATAATCTCTCGGCAAGGAAACATTCACCCAAACATTTGCGAGCTCTATTGGATGCCTCATTCCTATGCTTATATAATCTTTCAATCCCTTTAAATTAGAACCCCTTCCACAAAGAATAATTTTTTGTATTTTTTCTCTTTCTTTTCCGTCTTCATCTTTTGTGGTATGCCAATACACAAAGTGTTTGTTTATCTCATCTCTCAAAATCGAAACTCCGTTTAGTATCGTAGAAAATATCTCCTGATTTTCTGTATTACGAACTAGACCGTATTTCAATTTTAATTTCTCAGCTTCTTCAAAAGATATCTTGAAATTTTTCTCGATCAGATTAGTCAACATATAACTACCTATATCGATAGTAGAAGTGAAAACTGTCACTCCTTGGTCAATTATAGCGATACCTGTCCTGTGATTCCCAAAGTCAACAATCATATAAGTATTCTTGTCTCCGTGTTTGATTATCGCAGAAGAGAGAGCTTGTGCCTCTAATTCAAAAGACTCTATTTCCAAATCACAACTTTTAAAAACTTCTATATAATCATCTATCACCTTTCTAGGTACAGCGACAACCTCAACATCAAAAGATTCTTCGTGTTCTTTTAAGAGCTCAAAATCAAAAACTATGTCTGCTGGAGGTATCGGCACGTATTCTTGCAAAGAAAGCTCGATAAAACCTCTCGGGTCTTCTGCGCTTTCTTTTGGTAAGTCTAATTTGAAAAGATAGACTTGCTCCTCGGGCAAAGAGACGCGTATGGACTTTATCTTTTGTTCATTTTTTAAATTTAAAATTATTTCTTTGAGTTCTTCTTTTTTTTCTATCTTGCCGGATTTTATTATACCTGCGGGAATATTTTTTTCTCCGTAAGCTCCGACAACTAT
>CAYLLX010000011.1:3797-10168 GCA_964384975.1 uncultured Candidatus Saccharibacteria bacterium | reverse complement strand
TGAGTAGTTTTGAGTTCTAAAAATTTCAAAGACTCATCAGAAACATCCAAACCAAAAGAATGATTCGCTAAAAAACGAGGCATTGAGAAAAATTTATTGTATCCTTTATGAAGCATTACTTATATTATACTCTGAAAAAGTAATTTTAGTAAATAATTTTACCTATGAATAACCTTAATTCATAAAAGTTTCATTTTAGCTTACTTTTGTCCCTGCGGGTATTGTTTTATTTACTTCAAGCAAAGAAAAATTATTGTCTTCTGCCAGAACTGCGAGGATCATCCCCTGACTTTCGAGTCCTTTTATTTTTCTAGGTTCTAAATTTAAAACAAAAGCACATTTTTTACCAACCAAAACAGAGATGTCTTCGAAAAATAAAGATATACCTGAAATAATCTGTCTTTTTTCTTCACCAAAAGAAACAAGTAATTTCAAAAGCTTGTCTGTCTCGGGTACTTTTTCTACTTCTAAAATCTCCCCTATTGCTATTTCTACCTTTTTAAAATCTTCAAAATTCACGTAACTCATATATTTTTATTTAAATTAATTTTTTCTAAATACCTTTGCAATATAACACTCGCCGCTTTAGCGTCCAAGTCTTCTGTTTTTGCAAAAGTTGTTTTCCTTGCATTTAGGGACTCTTTGCCTTGTCTTTCGTGGGCTTCAAAAGAAGAAAAAAATTCTTTTTGTGTTTCTACTAAAATATTTTGCTCTTTTAATTTTTCTATGAATTCTTTAATCAAAACATTTACCTTATTTGGAGCCCCCGAAGAATCCAAAGACTCTCCGACGATGACTTTTTCTATATTCTCTTCTTTTACCATAGATAAAAAAGTGTCAAAAAAATCACGATCATTTTTTAAAACCTTAAAAGGGAAAGCGATGCGTCCGCCTTCATCTGAAATAGCCAGCCCAACCCTCTTTGTCCCAAAATCAACACCTAAAAATTTCATATATAAACAATACTAGCATAAAAAGTGTTTTTCTGATATAATACACTTATGCTTATGAATTTAGGCGAGAGTTTGATATTTATAATAATTGGTCTTTGGACTGTAGCTTGGAAGGGTTATGCTCTTTGGCTTTCTGCTCGTTCTGGGCAAAAAAAGTGGTTTTTAGTGATACTTATTCTAAATACAATAGGTATTCTAGAGATATACTATATTTTCAAAGTTCAAAATAAAAAAATATCAGATATCAAAAGAGTTTTAAAAACAAAAATCTTTTAATATATATAAAAACGAAGGCGTTCAGCCCAAGGCTGACCCGCCTTGGGCGGGGGCAAAAAAAATATGTATTACGTATATATTTTAAAAAGCAAAAAGAATGCTAAACTATATAAAGGATTTACCAATAACCTCAAAAGGAGAATCGATGAGCATAATAATGGTAAATCGACATTTACTAGTCAAAATGGGAAATGGGAATTAGTATATTACGAAGCATTTGCAAAAAAAGAAGATGCTCAAAGAGAAGAGAGGTTTTTAAAATCAGGAAAAGGAAGAGAGAGGATAAAGTTCTTGTTAAGTTAATATAAAAATGGAGGCGTGGCTGAGTGGTTTAAGGCACTTGTCTTGAAAACAAGGGACTGTGAAAGCGGTCCGTGAGTTCGAATCTCACCGCCTCCGCCAGAAAAATACTCAATTTATTGAGTATTTTTTATTTGCGGAGACGAGCAAATGAACTGCTTCATTTGCGTGTGAGATTCGAACAGCGGAATCATATTTTGAAAGCTTTCAAAATAGATGAGCTGGTGCCCAGACAAAACTTTTTGGCGAAAAAGTTTTAGTCGCGGGCGAAAAGCGTAATCGCGTTCTCACCGCCTCCACCAAAATTCGGAATTCAAATTTCGCAAAAAACATAGTTTGTTGATTTCTTTTTACTTTAATTTTATGTTAAAATTGTATTGTTAATAATAAATAAATTATGAAAAAATTACTTACTTACACTTTGTTTTCACTGGTCTTTGTCTTTTTATTTTCGTCAACAACTTCCGCTGATTTAATTCCTCCAAATTCCCATTCTCTCAATAGGTGTGTTAAGGTTGTAAATTTGAACGAATTTCCGAACACGATTTTAATCGGTTATATTACTGGACCAATGGTTGATAAATATGAAGCATATATAATAAATAATAATGAATGTTTGACCAAGGGATATAAATTTAATTCATTGAGTATATATTGGACGACAAAAGAAAAATTTAATTCGCTTGATCTTAAAAATTTAAAGCTATCAGATATAACTTTACTGTTAGAAAATATTGAACCTTATGGAGGTTATATTAGCGACAGTAATCCTTTAGCAAAAGAAGATGTTGAGTATTCTATTGCTGGATTTTCTAATGAGAAACTAATTTTTTATAAATCCAAGCAAACTTCAGAATACAATAATGGCAGTCAGAAAAAAGTTGAAACTTTCAGCAATCCACTTAAAAACAATGAGCCGAAGAAAATTACACCAACATCTACTCCTTCACCAAAAATTACACCGACACCTTCTGACCAGCCAATAATTATTCCTGCACCAGAACCCGCAAGAAGAGGATTTTGGCAATCTATCGCTTGCTTCTTTAACGGGTTGTTCGGTAGAGGTTGCCGATAGTATTCAGCACTATGTCATATGAACAGAAATTTTTATTTTCATTATTGTTAACACTAATTGTTGAAATTCCTGTCGCTGTTTTACTTGTAAAGCATTTCTTTAAAGACAAAGAGATAAAAATACCCAAAATTGTTTTTACTGGATTTATAGCTTCTGCATTAACCTTGTCATATTTTTGGTTGGTACTTCCGATTTATATTTCTAACCGTGGTTTGTATATATTTATTGGTGAAGCTTCAATTATTTTAATAGAAGCAATTATTTATAAACAATTTCTTGAATTAAAATTACCAAAAGCATTTACTGTTTCTTTGATAGCAAATATTGCGTCGATACTTTTAGGATTAATGATCAAATAAATCGAGGATGCGCGTCAGTTTCCCTGGCACAATTTTTTTTAAAAAACCCCATATTCCGCTAGGCCTTGCTTAGCGGAAAATTTTTTCTCCACTTCCCCACCATGCTATAATTAGCACATATGGTAATTAATATTTTGGGTTTATTTTTATTTGTTGCTGGTTTTGTTGTTGGGCTTGGGGCTGTTACTGTTGTCGATATTCACGGCTTTCTCGGACGCAAATCAAAATACTGGACCGAAGCGACAACACGCACACACAAAGTCACCAAACCTCTAATCTGGATCGGGATAACTCTAGTTTTAATAGGAGGAATTATTTTTTATAGAAATGAAGGATTTACATTAATCCCCCAAACCCAGCTCGTTCTTGTTGCCATTCTAATTTTAAATGGATTGTTTTTATCTTTTTACGTCAGTCCTTTTTTACTCCAAAGAGAAAAAGAAGGCAAAGCAAGCGAATTACTCCCCTTTTCATTACAGAAAAAAATAACCCTGAGCTTTATCATTTCTTTCCTCGGCTGGTGGTCTTCTTTATTACTCCTTGTTGTTTATTTAGTTAAAAATTAACAATCGAAACCTAACCCTTTGTTTATAACAGTTTACAGATGATTCCTCTGTATAATTGGAATAAAAAAGAAGCAACTAGAGAAAACAGAATAGTAGTATTTACGACTCTTAAAATATAAAACCTTTTTGCAAAAAACTAAAATTTAAATATTATTTTCTAGTCTGTCTTTATATTTAGCATAAACAAAAGAAACCACAAGAGTTATTGCTCCGAAAACAACAAAAGAAACAATTCTATATATTTGACCCAAGCTCCAAACATCTATAATAACTTTTAAAGCTGTAATTACAAAAAACACCAATCCCATAATCCTCAACAAATATATTCTATTAGCAAAACCAATACCAGTAATCAAAGCAGCATACAAAGCCCAAAAAATAGAGATATAAGTATTAGCGATATTGCTATTAAAAGGATAGGAATACCAAATCTGCAAACTAAATGCAATTATGGTTAAAACATTTGCCATTATAATAAATGCTCCTACTCCTCGTTTTTGTATTTCCATATTTAAACTTCCAAATCTATAATACAACCAAACAATAATATATGCGGATAAAATACCCACTAAAAGTGTCATAAATTGATTATTAAAGAAAGCTGCAAAATTTTCTATTTTTAGATTTAAATTTACATTAAAAACAAAGAAATTTATTAAACCAGAAATATATACAAAAACTCCCATAATTTGAAACCCTCGACTGCTAATATAAGAAGACAAAATATATACCAGAGAAGAAAGAATAAACCAAATAACTGAAATGGTTAATCCTGAATAATAAATAGGTACAGAAACTCCTATAAATACAATAGCCAAAAAAGGCAAGAGGATATTTAAATCTTCATCACTTTTATTTTGATTATGGGTAACAAGAGCAATTATCAAATAAAACAATCCAGCAAGAGCCAGAATCACAAAAAGCATTAGTGGATTTTTAAGACCATCCATCAATGTGATGTAATTTACAAAAAAGAAAAAGACAGAACTTACAATCAACACAAAATAATCCGTAAAATTAGACTCTTCTTGGCTCGAAATTATTTTATAAATAATTGAAAACACAAAAATTAAAAATGAAACAGCGACAAAAAATAAAACAGGAACTAAAAATTCATTTGAATAAAAATCACTATACCAAACCCCAAAATTAATACTAGTTCCAAATAAAGCCACAATAACCAACTCTGGCCATTTTTTATAAATTGAGATAGACAAAACACCCAAGTTAAGCAAACTAAGATAGCTAAATATTTCTAGCATGTTGTTGTTACCTGTAGATACTAAAAAAGGAGTCACGAAACCTCCAATGGTAGCAATAACAGAAAGAATAACGTTTTTAGTAAGAATCCCAAAAACAAAAGTAAACAATGTAACTATAAACAATAAAATACTAGCAACAAAAGAATCTATCAAACCATAATAAGAGTGAGCAGCAAAAACAGAAAAATAAAGTATTGCTATACCTCCTCCGCATAATATTTCTGAAAAATTTACATATTTTTTCTTTAAATATTGACCTAAACTAAAAAGAGATATACCGACGATTAAGCCCACCAGGATCCTACCAGCGTCGCTTACCCAATTATTATCAAAAGCATATTTAATAAAAAAAGCTATACCTAAAAACACTGCGCCAATACCGATTTTACCCAAAAAAAGTCCATAAGATTCTTCTTCTGTGCGAGGCGATGTTTTTATATTTTGATCCACAGAAGGAGATTCTTCTGCCTGGACGGGTTTAGACACTTCTGTATTTAAATCTGTTAAATTTACAACAGAAGCTTCCGGAGAACTATCTACTATACTAGAATCTTTTTTATTTAAATTAGATAAATTTTTTATACTTTCTTCTAATTTAGAAATTCTAGAATTCTGAGAGTTGATTAAAAAATACAAAATAATACCTATGATAATTGGAAATAGCATAAAATAATTCAAATAATAATTAATAATAAAATACATTTATAATTATAACAAAATACCCAAAGCAAGCAATGCATCAAATCTTTATTTTCATTAGAAATTTTTAAGCACAAGACTTAAGCACCAAGTTCCTTTTTGTAAAACCCTACACAAACAACCTCGCCAAACGTATTTCTTCAAAAGAAATCTTGTTGCCTGTTTTCTCTAAAATATTTTTTATTGGGGTGAGTTTTTTCTTATCTTCGTCTTTTAGAGAATTAATCGCTCTTTTTACTATATCTATTTTTTTCTGATCTGGACGGATTTGAGTTATTATAGTTTCTGGATATTTCTCTACGATCTCTTCTATGTGCCCTAGTATCGTACTCTCTGCTAGGTTACGTTCTTTGGCTATACCTGATATATCGAGTCCTTTTTCGAGCAATTCTTTTGTTATTTCTAAACTAGGTATTTTTACAACTTTTTTTGTTTTTGGATCTATCTTTTTAATAACTTTCAAAGTCCCACCCATTTTAAAAATAAATTCTTTCTCTAATTTTTCTTGTTCTTCTTCTTTTAATTTTGCAAAAAGCTCTTTATTTTCTTCACTTTCTTTTCTTAAATTTTTATCAAAAGACAAAACCTCTGGATCCACAGAAAGAGAATCTCTATTAAAACCCACAAGTCTCACCCCTTCTAGAGTTTTTACACGAGAGAGAGCCACATATCCCATACCATAAGCGAAAGTATTGGACAAATCTATCTCCGCAGAATCGAGACTCATCCCCTGACTTTTGTGTATCGTTATAGCCCAAGCGAGACGTAAAGGCACCTGCGAAATCGACGCTTTTGTTTTATTTTCTTCTTCGATAGCCCAATTTTCTCTTTCAACTATTATCTTGCGACCATTTAAAAGTCGCACTATTGGCAAACCTTCG
>CAYLLX010000011.1:0-3787 GCA_964384975.1 uncultured Candidatus Saccharibacteria bacterium | reverse complement strand
CACATATCCCAACTCTAAATTATTTTTAATAAACATAACCTCCGCTCCTTTTTTGAGAAATAAAGTTTCGTGTGCAAGACAGCTTTTTTTTAAAATATCTACGATAATGTCTTGCCCTTTGTGCGTCATATCAAAAGAAAAAGTTTCATTGTCTATTTTTTCTAAATGCAAATTATTTTCATTATCTACGTTTTTATTGTGAGTATAAAGCTTTGTTGGTTTTATATCTTCACTCAAAACTGCATTATATCTAGAAGAAAGTATTTCATAATGTTCTTCTTCTAAAGCATTATCCCTGATAGCGTTTAAAATATTTAAAAAGACATCATCTTCTTGTCTGTGCTGTTCGGTGAGATAACAAATAGCGGGTTTCATTTCTTGCCAAGCTTTCGAATACATAATCATATTTTTAGAGTCGTTCTCTCCTGTTTTATTTATCGGAGGAAGTTGAAAAAAGTCCCCTGAGAGTATCACCTGCAACCCCCCAAAAGGGATATCCTTTCTTTTAAACCTACGACAAACTTTATCCACCACGTCCAAAGTCTGTGCATCGAGCATAGAAACCTCGTCGATTATCAAAACTTTTGTTTTCTCAAAACGGTTCCAAAGATATTTTTTCTCTTCTAATGCGTCTAGATCTGCTTCAGTCAGAAATTTTCTAATACCTACTCCGGCAAAGCTGTGTATCGTCATGCCGTGCATATGCGTCGCAGCGATACCCGTCGAAGCAGTCACAGCGACGTTTATATCGTGCTCTTTTAAATAGTTGATGTATTGATTGAGTAAATAAGTTTTACCAGAACCGGCACTCCCTGTGAGATATACATTAACCCCTGTTTTCATAATAGCTAATGCTTCTTTTTGTGTCATATGTAAATTATAACAAATAAAATATTTTTAGGTTATTTTTTGGAAAATTTTAATAAATAAAAAAAATGCTTCTAGCGTGAACCAGAAGCATTAACATTTTTTAGTAACCATTTTATTCCACAGTCACTGCTTTTGCCAAATTGTTTGGCATGTCAGGATTGCAACCCCGAGCAATAGCCGAATGATAGGCAAAAAGTTGTGTGGGAATCGTAGCTAAAACTGGCAAAAAGTATTCGCTAGTTTTAGGAATAGCAATAATTTGAACATCCCAATTATCAAAAGATTTAGGAGTATCTGTTATCACTATAACCCTTCCTTTACGAGCCAATATTTCTGAAATATTATTCATGACTGGTTTCAGCAAAGGGCCCTCTGTTGCTATCGCAAAAGTTGGAAAAGACTCTGAAATCATAGCCAAAGTACCGTGTTTCATTTCTCCAGAAGGAAGACCCAAAGCATTAATCCCTGTTCCAGATTGCCAAGTTATTTCTTTTAACTTTAAAGCACCCTCCAAGGCGACAATACTACCATATCTCCTACCAATAAATAAGAAATTTATTGCATCTTTAAATAAATACGCAATATCTTTTATTTGTTGTTCGGAAGAAAGTACGTCTTGAGCTTTTGTTGCAAGCAAAAGTAGTTCTTCAATAAAAATATTTCTCTTGGGAAGTGAAAGATTTCTTTGTTGCCCTAAAGAAAGAGCGAACATAAAACCACAAATCACTTGCCCCAAGAAAGCTTTTGTCGAAGCGACTGATATCTCTTTGCCAACATGACAATAAATACCTGCGTCTGTGAGACGAGCTATTTGACTGTTTGGAACATTAACAATACCCAACATAAGAACACCCTTTGGTTTCCATTCACGCATAAGTCTGACAACATCAGCGGTTTCCCCTGACTGTGAAATAACAACCAATGCAGTAGTAGAAGAATCAAATATGGGCGAAGAGTAGATTGCTTCTGACGCAACAATAGCTTCAGCATCAATTTGTGCAACTTCTTGCAAATAGGATGCTACGACTAGAGCAGAATGATAAGATGTACCACAACCAGCTAAAAAGATTTTTTTTATTCCTCTCAACTTTTCTTGTATTATTTTATCCCCAATACCTCCGAGGACTATCCCATCATCAACTGTGACTCTTTTACCCAAAGCACTCAAAATAACTTCTGGTGCTTCAAGTATTTCTTGATGCATCCAGTAGTCTCCACTTTTTTCTAAATTAGAATAATGAGACCTATCAAGCACATGAGCAATCGAATCTTCTTCTGTTTTATTTAAAAGCATTTCTTTTCTTTCCAATCCATTAGGACTAAAAAGCAAAATACTAGACTCTTGAACTTCCTGAAAATGATCCACAAAATCACCAAAAACTCCTGCTTCCGAAGAAATAAAAACTGTCCCTTTTTCGTAAGCCCAAAGAATTGGGTTACTTCCTCTTCTTACTGCTATTATTTGGTCTGGATTTTTTAAATCTAAAACCAAAATAGCTAAAGTTGAACTTTCATCCAAACTTTCTACAGCCTTGCGAACAGCTTCAAACAAAGGAAGATCTCTTCTATTAAAAGCAATCAGGGCAGAAAGAACTTCCGAATCTGTTTCAGAATTAAAAACATACCCTGCTTTTTCTAATTCTTTTTTTAACGGCAAATAATTACACAAGTCCCCATTGTGAACAAGGATGATGTCCTCGACCATATGAGGATGAGAATTTACCGCCGAAGGAATACCGTGAGTAGCCCATCTATTATGAGCAATTCCTGTTTTGTCTGATAAATTTTTCCCTATCAGAGAGTTTTGTAAAATAGGTAATTCTTTTTCACCTACTTTTTTAATAAAACCCGAAGAAGTAGCCACACCGTAGCCATCATAACCTCTTGTATTTAAAAACTCAAGAGAATTAACAAGAAAAGAAATAGCTTCCATAGAAGCCGAAGTGATACCTGCGATTCCACACATATATATACATTTTTTTAGTTAAAGAACATTTATAAAACAAGGATAACACTTATTTAGAGCAAAAAGAAGACTTGACCATAGACATTTTTATTTTATATTTGTTATAATAAAGATATGAATCCCGTCAGACATTTTAAACAACGGGTATAAGAAACACAATGTACTATACAAAAAATAACATGAAATCAAATTATAAATTAATCAAAAATATCTAACGGGATGAATAAACAAACACTATTCAAGTGGGAAGCTCTAGAATACGAAGAAAAAGAAAGAAGCACTGACTGGTTTTGGGCTTTGGGTATTATTATGCTTGCGGGAAGTATCGCTTCTATAATTTACAAAAATTATTTTTTTGCTATTTTGATTTTGATCGGGGGAGGTATGTTTTGGTATTTTGCTTTAAAAAAACCTGAACATGTTTCCTATGAATTAGGAGACAAGGGTTTTAAAATCCAACATGAATTTATTGGCTATGAAAAAATGATTGCTTTTCATATCAAAGTAGATATGCACCCTATTTTACTTATAAAATCTAAAAGATTCTTCTCCCCTATTACTGCAATACCTGTAAATGAAGACGATATAGAGAAAATAAAAGAAATACTTCTCTCTAAAAATATTCCAGACGAAGAAATGGAGCATCATCCATACGATAAAATAATAGACACCCTCGGCATCTAAAAGATTGAAATTTTTCCAAAATACTGCTATTGTAGCAGTATTGCTCTTTATTTTTTAAAAAAGAGAAAAAGAGCAAAAACAAGCAACAAGCTCTCGTCGTTCAAAGCCGACGATTGTGAATAACAATGTCGGCTCTCCGACACACGAAGTGTCGTCGGAGTAGATAGAGATAAGTGGTTTAAAAAAATATACATGCTCTCGTCGTTCAATGGATAGGACGCAACTTTGCGGAAGTTGCGATGTAGGTTCGATTCCTACCGAGAGCAC
>CAYLLX010000010.1:0-14607 GCA_964384975.1 uncultured Candidatus Saccharibacteria bacterium | reverse complement strand
AAACAAAAAGATAAAGCAGATTTTGAGTTACGACTTGCTGAGTCAGTAGAAAAAGCTTTGTTGGAAGCAGATGGTTTGGTTAAAATATGTTTCTCTGGTAAAGAATCTTCTAGTGGACAAAAAAAATCTACCGATTCGACACTTGCTCTAGCTTCGGAAGAATTTTTACTCTCTGCAAAATTCTCTTGTCCCAAAGACGGTTTTTCTTTTCCTGAGATAGAGCCGAGACTTTTTTCTTTTAATTCTCCGCATGGGGCTTGTGCTACTTGTCACGGTTTGGGTACAAAGCATATGTTTGGAGATGATTTGTGTGAAGGGTGTGCAGGCAAAAGACTAAGACCTGAAGCTTTAAATGTTTTTATTGATTCTAGTTTTTCTAAAAAAGAAAACTCAAAAGGTTTAAATATTGTTGATTTTGCTTCTTTGTCTATAGAGGACGCTGTTTCTTTTTTCTCAAAATTAAAATTGTCTGCTCAAGATAGAGAGATATCTGCTGTTTTGTTGCGTGAAATAGAGTCTCGTTTAGAGTTTTTGCTCAATGTAGGGCTTGAGTATTTGTCTTTGGATAGAAGAGCAAACACTCTCTCTGGAGGAGAAGCGCAACGTATCCGTCTCGCTTCACAACTCGGCTCTCGTTTAGTTGGTGCACTTTATGTTTTAGATGAACCGACTATCGGTCTTCATCAAAGAGACAACGAAAGACTGATAAATACTTTGATAGAATTAAGAGATGCCGGAAACACTATTTTGGTAGTAGAGCACGATGAAGATACTATCTACGCTTCTGATTTTATTGTTGATATTGGTCCCAAGGCCGGAGTACATGGAGGAGAGGTTATAGTTGCGGATTATTTGGATAAACTTTTAACAGCTCCTAAAAATACAAGCAAGTCTAGAACTTTGGGATATTTGCGAGAAGAAATAAAAATAGAAATCCCTGAGAAAAGAAGAGACCAAGATAAGGGTGTTTTAAAAATAAATGGAGGAAAGATTTTTAATATTAAAAATTTAACAGCCGAAGTACCTTTGGGTAAGCTTGTTTGTATTACGGGAGTTTCTGGATCAGGGAAAAGTTCTTTTATGTATGAGATTTTACATAAAAATCTGCAAGCTCGCCTCGAAAGGAAATACCGCAGCGCTCAAGTTTTCAATTGTTCTACTTTTACGGGTTCAGAATATTTACAGAGAGTAGTATTAATAGATCAAAGCCCGATAGGACGTACTCCTAGGTCAAACATAGCGACATACACAGGTGCATTTTCTCATATTAGAGATATGTTTGCTGAAACAGAAGAAGCAAAGTTTCGTGGCTGGAAGCAAAATCGTTTTTCTTTCAATGTAAAAGGTGGGCGTTGTGAAGCTTGTGAAGGGAATGGAGAGATTGCTGTAGAGATGCATTTTTTGCCGACTGTTTATGTGACTTGTGATGTTTGTGGAGGTAAAAGATTCGATAAAGAAACTCTAAAAGTAAAATACAAGAAAAAAAATATTTATGAAGTTTTACAAATGACAGTCGAAGAGGGTGTAGAGTTTTTTGAAGATATACCTGCTGTTTATGATAGATTGAAATCTCTGATAGACGTAGGGCTCGGTTATGTAAAACTTGGTCAAAGTGCGACGACTCTTTCAGGAGGAGAAGCACAAAGAGTAAAAGTCTCAAGTGAATTATTTAAACCTTATTTAGAAAAAACTATTTATCTTTTAGATGAGCCGACGGTAGGATTACATTATGATGATGTGCAAAATCTTATAAATGTATTAAATAAATTAGTAAACAAAGGGCATAGTGTTGTAGTTATCGAGCACAATATGGATCTTATTAAATGCGCTGATTATCTTCTTGACTTTGGTCCGGAAGGGGGAGACAAGGGCGGTATGCTTATGGCAAAAGGTACTCCAGAAGACATAGCAAATAATACAAAATCTCATACGGGTAAATATTTGAAAAAAGTATTAAAAAAATAACACCTAAAACTACGAAGTCTTGCCTCGTGGTTTAAATAACATGAAAAGTCAAGATTTAAAAAAACTTAATATGCCAGACAAACCAGGGGTTTATTTTTTCTTTAAGGGAAAAGATATTTTATATATCGGTAAGGCTACGTCTCTCAAAGATCGCGTAAAAAGCTATTTTGGAAAAGATCTCTTTAATACCAGAGGGCCTTTGTTGGTGGATATGGTTACAAAAGCTGACAGTATTAAATGGCAAGAAACAGATTCTGTTTTAGAGGCTCTTATTTTAGAGACTAATTTAATAAAAAAATATCAACCGTATTACAATACAAAAGAAAAAGACGACAAAAGTTTTAATTATGTTTGTATTACAAGGCCTGCCCGCATTGCTACGCAAAACGTTGCAGGCGGGGAAGAGCTTCCAAAGGTTTTAATTGTTAGAGGAAAAGATCTTGCGCAAAAGAAGGAGAAATTTTCGTCATTTTTTGGTCCGTTTCCAAATGGTGGGCAGTTAAAAGAAGCTTTGAAAATAATTCGCAAAATATTTCCTTTCTTAGACGAAAAAAGTAGAAATCATTATGAATTTTACAAGCAAATAAATCTAGTTCCAGAAAAAAAAGATTTGTTATTAAAAAATATTAAAAATATAAAACTTTTTTTTGAGGGTAAAAAACAAAAAATAATAAAAGATTTAGAAAAAGAAATGAAAATTTGTGCAAAAAAGCATGAATTTGAAAAAGCAGGTGAAATAAAAAGACAGATTTTTTCTTTGCAACATATAAACGATATATCGTTGATAAAAAATGAAGATTTATTCTCGAATGAAATTTTTCGTCCTGCGCCCTTCTCGGATTACCGAGTGGGACCCTCGGACAGAAAAATTTCACACGAAAATAAATCTTTAGGGACCCACGACTCCTTGAATTATTCTCTGGGGAATTTTTTTCGAATAGAAGCTTATGATATAGCTCACATGTCAGGAAAAAATATGGTAGGGGTTATGACTGTTCTAGAAAATGGTGAATTGAAAAAAAATGATTATCGTAAATTTAAAATTCGATTAGCTGAAGAACCTGCCCGAATTGCGAAGCGAGGCGGGGATGATACCGGTGCATTACTCGAAGTTTTAGAGAGGCGTTTTGAGCATACTGAATGGACTTATCCAAGTTTAATCGTTGTGGACGGAGGAAAAGCACAAATAAATACAGTTAAAAAATTCCAAGAAAAATACGGTTTAGCTATACCTATAGTTTCTGTTTTAAAAGATGAGAGACATAAAGCTAAAAATATTTTGGGAGATAAAAAATATATTTCAAAAAATGAAAGAGACATTTTACTTGCAAATGCAGAAGCCCACAGGTTTGCAATATCTTTTCACAGAAAACTAAGAGATTCTTTGAGTAAATAATAAAATATTTGCTATAATTATAATATGGATCCCGTTAAATTTCTGCAACAATACACAAGAGTTAATAAACATAAAAATAACATGAATTTAAATTATCAATTAATAATAAATATTTAACGGGATGGAAAAAATTCGTCTAGGTATTTTACGAGGAGGGGATAATGAATTTTATAATTCATCTTTAGAGAGAGGAGGATCTTTTATGAGGTATTTGCATGAAAAATTTGCAGATTTTGTTGTTGGTGTAGATATCTTTGTTGATAAAGAAAATATTTGGCACATAAACGGTAAAGCAATAGAGCCAACTAATTTGATGCATAGGGTGGATGTTGTTTGGAATTTTACTCATCCTTCTTTTAGTGCATTTTTAAATACTCTCCAAATACAAAATATAACAGAGAATATATTTGCCAATGGTTTTATCGATTCTAGAGATATTTTAAAAAATTTAATAAAAGAAAATCTTTTGCATAATCACGTCTATATACCGAGACATCTTTTATTGCCTTCATACCAGAAAGACATAGACGGAGATTTTGAATTATTTATACACAAAAAAACAAAAGAAGTTTTTAATAAATTTTCTTCACCTTGGATAGTAAGTATTTATCCTAAGAGTACAGACCATTCTCCTGTTGTTGTAAAAACTTTAGAAGAATTATTTTTAATTCTCGAAGAATATTTTTCTTTAAATAAAAGTATTTTAGTAGAAGAGATTGCTTTTGGCAAAGAAGGAGTTTTATATATGCTAGGACATTTTAGAAATAAAAATAATTATATTTTTCCTTTAATGGATAATTTTTCTACCAAAGAAAAAGAATATATTTATGATATATCAAATAAGATTTTTGAATTATTTAAATTCACTCATTTTATGAAAATAAGTTTCCAGTTAAATAATAAAAACAAAATACACATAAAAGAAATTTCTTTCAATAATTTTCTTTTGGAAGAGGGGGGTTTTGATGAAGCATTGGGTTTGGTTTCTGTTAAAAAAGAAGAAATACTCTTGTCTTTATTAGGTATAAAATAGACTTTTTATTTTTTATATTTTTGTTATAATATAGATAATTGTTTTTATTTGTAGCGGGTGATTGCGCTCACATAGGCACATATGTTGGAGTTAGTCCTCACCCGCTTCAAGTGAAAATAATTTTAAAACTGCACTGCTGTGCAGTTTTTATTTTTTTTCTAGAAACTTTTTTAAAAATAAATAAAAAAAACTTCTAGAAAAATTATTTTTATTTTTTTAAAAAATAATTTTGAAAATATTTTTTAAAAAAATAAAAAAGTTATCCACAGTTTTTTTAAAAAAAATCTTGTCAGAAAAATTTTTGTGCGAGATAATTAGATAAGTGATTAGCAGTAGTTAAAAAAATATTTTTTAAAAATATTTTTGGTCGTAATTACTGCGGATTAAAAAAATAATTTCGCGCAAGCGACAAAAATTATGGCAGTTAAAAAAACAACAAAAAAAGTAGCAGCTAAAAAACCAGCTAAAAAAGCAGTAAAGAAAGTGGTTAAGAAAACTGTTAAAAAAACAGTTAAGAAAGCAGCTAAGAAAACTACTAAAAAAAGATAATTAATTTTTTTTTGACAAATACCCCGAAAGGGGTATTTTGTTTTTTAGAGAAGATTTTTGTAAAAAATGTGTTATAATAGACTTATGAGTTTATTTAATAAAATTTTCGGAAGTACGAGTTCTAGGTTTATAAACAAAAATAACCCTTTTCTTGAAAAAATAAATGCTATTGAGCCAGATTTTTTAAATTTGTCAAATGATGATTTTCCCAAGAAAACACAAGAATTAAAAGAAAGATTAAAAAAAGGAGAGAGCCTTGATGATATTTTACCAGAGGCTTTTGCTTTGGTTCGTGAAGCCTCTAAGAGGAATTTAAATGAAAGACACTATGATGTGCAGATTTTGGGAGGTATTGCTTTGCATAAAGGTAATATAGCAGAAATGCGTACAGGTGAAGGTAAAACACTTGTTGCTACTTTGCCTGCTTATTTAAATGCTTTGACTGGAGAAGGTGTGCATATAGTCACAGTCAATGATTATCTCGCTCGACGTGATGCTGTGCTTATGGGTCAGATATATAATTTTCTAGGTTTAACTGTAGGTGTTGTGAATTCACAAAATGTTTCTTATCTCTATGATCCAGAGCATTATAACAAAGACGAAGAAAGAGATTCTGTTGGGGAATATAAAATAGTTTATGAATTTTTGAAACCCTCTTCTCGCAAGCAAGCTTATCTTGCAGATATTACTTATGGTACTAACAATGAATTTGGTTTCGATTATTTAAAAGATAATTTAGCAAATTCTTTAAATGATGTTGTTCAAAGAGGACACTTTTTTGCTATTGTTGACGAAGTTGATTCTATTTTAATAGACGAAGCTCGTACACCTTTGATTATTTCTTCTCAAGCTGCAGAGTCAGAAGATTTTTATGTAAAATTTGATCAAATAGCAAAACAACTTAAAAAAGAAATAGATTTTACTGTAGATGAAAAATTGAAAGCGATAAGTTTAACTGATGCGGGTATTACAAAAGCAGAAGATCTTTTGGGTATTTCAAATATTTATACTGAAAAAGGTATCAAGTATGTGCATCACCTAGAAACAGCAGTCAAAGCTCAAGCTATTTTTGAAAAAGACAAAGACTACGTTGTAAATAATGGAGAGATAGTTATCGTTGATCAATTTACTGGTCGTTTGCAACCAGGTCGTCGTTGGTCAGAGGGTATTCACCAAGCGATAGAAGCAAAAGAAGGTGTAAAAATAGAAAGAGAAACTCGCTCTGCTGGTTCTATCACTTTTCAAAATTATTTTAAGTTTTACAAAAAACTTTCAGGTATGACTGGTACAGCTGAAACTTCTGCAGAAGAATTTTTGAAAGTTTACGGACTAGACGTTATTGTCGTACCGACACACAGAGAAATAAAACGTATCGATCATTCAGATCTTATTTTTCAAACAGAAAAAGGTAAATTCAAGGCTATCGCTCGTAAAGTAAAAGAATTACATGAACAAGGTCAACCTGTTTTGATTGGTACTATTTCGATAGAGAAAAATGAATTACTTGGAGCTTATTTACAACAAGAAGGTGTACCTCATTTTATTTTAAATGCAAAAAATCACGAAAAAGAGGCTGAGATTATTGCACAAGCTGGTAAAAAGGGTGCTGTTACTATCGCTACAAATATGGCTGGGCGTGGTATCGACATAAAACTCGGTGGTAATCCTGCTACAAAAGAAGAATACGAAGAGGTTAAGAGCTTGGGTGGTTTGTTTGTTTTGGGAACTGAAAGACATGAAGCGCGTCGTATAGATAATCAGCTCCGTGGACGTTCTGGAAGACAAGGAGACCCAGGAGCGACACAATTCTTTGTTTCCCTTGAAGATGATTTGATGCGTGTTTTCGGAGCAGAGAGAATTAAAAATATGATGGGACGTTTTGGTATACCCGAAGATCAACCGATAGAAAATCGTCTTATTAGTAGTACTTTAGAAGGAGCACAAACAAAAATAGAAGGTTTTCATTTCGACTCTCGTAAAAATACTTTAGAATATGATAATGTTTTAAATCATCAAAGGAATTCTATTTATGCAAGACGTCAAAAGATGCTACGAAGTGACAAAGAAGAAATGCAAAATCTCCTAGAAGAATTATTTTTATTAAAAGAAGATTTAAAAGAAATAGTTAAAGATAAAAAAGAAAAAATAGGGGAAGATGCTTTTTTTGAAACTTTACGTAAGATTATTCTTTACACAAATGATATTTTGTGGATGGAGCATTTAGAGTCTATGGATTACTTGCGTTCTTCTGTAAACTTGCGTGCTTATGGACAAAGAGAGCCTATAGTAGAATATAAAAAAGAAGGATTGAGGATGTTTAAAGATATGGAATTTTCTTTCAAAGATCAGGTTATTTCTTTAATAGAAAATATAAATGAAAATACACAGGTCAATACAAATGAAGAAAAAGTAGAGATGGTTTTGCAAGTAAATCATGAAGATTTCAAAGAGTTTTCAAATGAGAAAAAAGAAATCGGTAGGAATGATGTTTGTCCTTGTGGTAGTGGTAAAAAATATAAGAAATGTCACGGTAAATAATTTATGTTTATGTTAAAGAATTTTTTTCAAAAATTAAAAATAAAAAGAAGATTTATTTCTTTGCTTGTTGGTCTGCATTTTTATGGTAACCCATCGAGTAAATTAAAGATTATTGGTGTTACGGGTACAAACGGTAAAACCACAATAACTACTCTGTTGTATAAAATAACTACTGCTTTGGGCTATAAAGCAGGACTTATTGGTACTGTTGAAAATATAATAGACGGAGAAGTTATACCTTCAACTCATACGACTCCTGATCCTATTACACTGAATAATCTTTTGAAAAAGATGGTGGAGAGGGGTTGCGAGTATGTTTTTATGGAAGTATCTTCTCATGCTTTGGATCAAAATAGAGTTATGGGTATCGAATTTGCTGGGGCTATTTTTACAAATCTAACTCAAGATCACTTGGACTATCATAAGACTTTTGAAAATTATTTTAAAGCTAAAAAGAAATTATTTAAAATGCTTCCACGCAAGGCTTTTGCTTTGGTAAATATGGAAGACAAGTATCATGAAAGGATATCAAAAAATATAGATGCTTTTGCTTATACTTATGGATTTTCTAATGATTCTATTTTTACAGCTACCATAAGAGAAATGAATTTTGAAAAAACAAGATTTCTTTTTAATGGTGATGCTTATGAAGCCAATCTTTTAGGTAAATTTAATGTTTTAAATTTAACAGCGGTCCTTGCTGTTTGTGATTTGATGAATTTTAATATGAATGCAATAAAAGAAGTTCTTTTGAAGATCGATTTACCGAGAGGTAGATTTGAGCATTTTATGTCGCCTCAAGGTGCTTTGATCGTTATAGACTATGCGCACACTCCAGATGCTTTAGAAAAACTAATAGAAACAGCAAAAGATTTGAAAAAAGAAGAGAATAAAATCATTACTGTTTTTGGTTGTGGGGGAGACAGAGATCCAGTAAAAAGAATCCATATGGGTAAAATCGGTGCAGTTTTGTCTGATATTGCTATCTTTACATCAGACAACCCTCGCAATGAAGACCCTATGAAAATCATAGAAATGATGCAAGGTAATTTAAATGAAGAAGAAAAGAAAAAAGTAAAAATTATCCCAGACAGAAGAGAGGCTATCGCTGAATCTCTAAAAATAGCACAAAGTGGAGACATAATCCTCTGTGCTGGTAAGGGACACGAAACATACCAAGAAATTAAAGGAAGAAAAATTGAATTCAACGATTTGGAGGAATACCAGAAGTTATTTAAATAAATACCTTGCAGAGGTGAAACTTTCGCAATCATATCTATAATATTATGAAAGAACTAATAGAAACAAAGAAAAATTTAGGATGGATTACGGGTAAAAATAATACAGTAGAGGTGTATTTTTCTGATGAATTACCCGACGTTAGTTTGTGTTCATTCTCTTTTGCATTTGTATTTAAAAATGGTAAATTTTTGCAAACCGATCTTAGAGAAGGTGAGAGACCCGAAAGAACTTTAGATATTCCTGGTGGTCATATAGATGAAGGTGAAAAACCTGAAGAAGCTGCAATTCGAGAAACTTTTGAAGAAACTGGAGTTCAGGTAAATAATCCTAGATTGATTGCTTATATGAAAATAACAACACATGTGCCCAAATCTGAAAATCCATCAAGATATCCATATCCAACAGGTTATATGCTTTTTTATTTATGTGATTTTGTAAGTGAAGAAAACTTTGAAGGTAATGAAGATACTTACGGAAGAGTTTGGTTAAAACCAGAAGAATTTAAAAATTCAGCTTGGAGTAGAGAAGATAGTATTTTATTTGATAAAGTTTTAGAATATATAAAAGAATTAAAATAATATGAATAAAATAGAAATTGGTGGGATATACGAACATTATAAGGGAACAAAGGTTAAAGTTATTGGCTTGGGTTTTCATAGTGAGACTTTGGAGCCTTTGGTTTTTTATATTCATCTAGAAGATGGTATTATGTGGGCAAGGCCTCAAAAAATGTTTTTAGAAAATGTTATATTTAATAATAAGAAAGTTTTAAGATTTAAAAAAGTTAAACAAAAAATATTAATTAAACCAAAGAAATAAAATGCAAAATGAACTAATTCAAAAATTAAAAAATACAATCATTGAAAAATCTAAAGATAAATCTTTTTTGCATAATGATTGGTTTGTTGATTATCATTTAAGTATCGTTGAAAAAATTGCCTTAGAGCTTTGTGATATTTATAAAGAAGCAGACAAAAGTTTGGTTTTAGTTTTGGTTTGGATTCACGATTATGGAAAAATTTTGGACATGAAAAATCAATATGATTTAAATCATAAATCAAAAGAATTGCTTGTAGAGATTGGTTTTACTGAAGATTTTATTGAGAAAGCCATGGATTATTTAGACTTAATGGAAAGAAAAATGGAAATTGATTTAAAACAAGCTCCAATTGAAATAAAAATTGTTTCTTCTGCTGATGGAGCGTCTCATTTTGTTGGCCCCTTTATGCGTATTTATTGGAAAGAGTATAATAATAAAAACATAGCTGAGCTTTTAGATGATAATCTTAAGAAGATAAATAAAGATTGGGACAATAAGATTGTTTTACCTGAAATAAAAGAAAAGTTTTTAGATAGATATTTAATTTTAAAAGAACAATCTGGTACTTTACCAGAAAAATTTTTATAGATTTTTAATACATAGGAAATTCCTGTGTATTTTTATTTTCTCGGAAAAAGTTTTTCCATTTGTGCGGGGAGGGATTGGGTAAGGCCGAAAAGGGAGCCGGAGGTTATGAGAACGTAGAGGCTGTCTATTTTTGTGATTTTGGGTATTAAGTCTAAAACTTCTTTTTCACCCTTTTTAGCAAAAACTTTCTTATGATTTTCTTTTGTTAATTTTACTATTTCTTGGAAAGAAAGCTGATTGTGTGTTTTTACACCGTGTGTTGGAGGAGGTAGGATTATAACAGTGTCTGTATTTTCAAAAATATCTTTATACCAAATTTTTGCATTTTCATTACGCCAAGAAAAAGTATGTGGCTCAAATACTGCTATTATTTTTTTATCTGGGAAATGCATTTGGAGTGCATTTAAGTCAGCCTTTGCTTTAGCATAAGAAGATCCGTAGCTTTCGTATATAGGAATATTTGTTTTTGTAGTTTTTAAATCCAGCCTACCAGAAAGGCCGATAAATTTAGCGATAGCTTTTTTGAGTTCTTCTTTTGTTAATAATTTTTTCTCCAAAAGAAAAGCACTTGCACCGACTATATTTTCTATGTTGGCATTACCCAAAAGACTCGTTTCTAATTCTATTATTTTTTTATTTTTATTATACAAAGTAAAAGAAGTTTTTTTGCCGAATTTTATATTTTCCGCATGCCATTCTTCTTTGTTGGACAAACTATAAAAAATTACTTTGGTTTTCGTGTTTTTTGTTAATTTTTTGATATTTTTTCCAGAACTGCAAGCTACGATGAGTCCATTTGCAGGCATTTGTTTAATAAGTGCTTTGTAGGGTTTTAGATAGGATTCTTCTGTTGGGAATACGTTTATGTGATCATGTTCACCAGATATTAATATGAGGTTTTTATTTTTAAAATGTAAAAATTTGGATCTTTGGTCCCAGTTTGCAGAAGGGTATTCGTCGCCTTCGATTATCGCTTGCTTTCCCTTGCCTGTGTGTGCATTTTCTTTAAATTGCAAAGGTATCGCTCCGATAAAATAACTCGGATCTTTTTTATTGTAGTAGAGAGCAAAAGAAACAATACTTGTCATAGTAGACTTTCCAAAGCTTCCTGCGATGATAGTATTTTCTTTTTCTTTAAATAGCAAAGCCAAAGCTTCAGGTAAAGACATTATTTTAAATTTCCTGTCGAAAGCTTCTTTGACCTCTTCATTGCTCTCTGGGACGAGTTTTGCATGTCTACCTATAATAACAAAATCGACGTCGCTCGGTATATTTTCTTTCTTGTGTTCTGAATAAAAATCTATTTTATTTTTCTTTAAAAAACTTGCTACAGGGTCATAAAATCCAGAGTCCGAACCGCTAACCTTGTAACCCATTTTTTTAAACATCAAAGCAAGGCCCGAAGTCCCTTTGCCACAGATACCGATAATATGAACTTTTTTTGTCTTTTTTTGCATAAGACTATTTTATCATATTATGAGAATAATTTTGTTTTAATAACACATCTTTGATTGCAAGGATTGCTTTTGCGAATAAAGTTTTATTGTATTTATTTAGTTTCTTTTTTTCTAACAAAACGTCCAAAGGGTGCAGATCTATATCTTCATAAAAACCTCCGGTAGTCAAAGCACCAAAAGGGGATTCTTCTATTTTGTATTTTTTATCAATTTTAAAATTTAAAAATTTATTTTTATACATTGGGAGATATTCTACTTGAGCAAAAGACCCTCCACATAAAAAATGATTTAAAAAAGAAATAACAAAAAACCCCAAAGGTAGTCCTATGCACAATTCTTCTTTTTCTATTAGATCTGTTAAAGTTTTTTTATTTACAGGAATTGTGGCTTCTCCGTTGGTGAATTTTTGATTTTTTAGATAAAAAGAAGTCATGGTTTGATATTTACCTTTTTGCGTATTTGCATAGAAAAAAACTTCATTTGGGAAATACTCTTCGAGTTTTTTCAAATTATTTTTATTAAATAATATCTCACAAATAGGATGCTTTGCATCTTTAAAAGCTTCTAGTGTGTAATTTTTGATTATTTGATTAAAGTCTAGAAATAGAGTTTTTGGTTTAAATATTTTGTTTTCTATTTTTTGAGTAGATTGCAGTGCCCACTTTGTGTAAGATTCACCCAGTTTTGGTTTTAAAATTATTTTTTTGACTTTATCAGGTAGTTTCTCGTAATTTTCCAATACTTTTTCAGTAATCTTGAAATCATAAACTAAAGTGTCTTGATTGATTGAGGGTATTAGATTCCACTCTTCTTTGTTCGACAAGACTCTTCCAGGGCGAGTTTTGTTTGAAAAAGGCACACCAGAGAACATCATAACTATATAGTAATCATCTTTTTTTAAAGAAAGAGAAGACAGGTAGTTTATAAAGAAGTATCTTGGTTTTTGGGCAGGGGATATATGGGGGGCTGTTTGGATAAATCTGTGTTTTTTGATCCAGTTTATTATTTTAGTATTTTCATTAGAACTATACTCTAGCCTGCAAAGCTCTTGTTTGATAGCTTTTATCATTATGCCTTCTAGTGCTTGCTTTGGATTATATTTATTTAGATATTCTGAGTATTTTAAAAGAGTCTTTTCTTGATTTTCTTCGATATATCGAGCTAAAAAGTTCTTGCCTTCAACTTTTAGGGTATTTACTATCTCTAAAATCGAGTCTTTTTCTTCTGTTTGCATGTATTAATACTACTTTGATTTAAGTATATTTGCAAATATTAAAATCTTAACTAAAGACCTATAATACTACACTATTTTATACTATTTTTGTCAAACAATAATAAGCAAAATACCCTTATTTTACAATGGTATTTTGGATTTGACATACCATAAAAGTATGGTTTAACTATTGACTTTTTTGACGAAGTATGATAGACTATATGTATAACCTTCATATAGGCTCTAAAGCTTATTACATAAGGTTATTTTCATTTCATGGAGTTTGATGGAGCGAAACCATTACAATATGCAAAACAAAAAAATAATACGATTTGTGGAGTCTTTTATTCTTTTACCAATCATTACTATGTCTGGGCAGGTAGCAGAATTACCTAAAACAGATGTGGTGAATGTCCCCCAAATTATATTATCAGCAAAACAAAATATCGAAAACAATGGTCTTTTTTCTGCTAATAAGGAAGATGACCAGGACGAAGTATTAAAATTACAAGCTGAAGCCATAGACGCTTACTATAAAAAATACGATATGCCTTTGGAAGGTATGGGTATGAAAATGGTTATAGAAGCAAAGAAAAACAATATTGACTGGAGACTTGTCCCTGCAATATCTGTTATTGAGTCAACTGGTGGAAAGTTTGCTTGTAAAAAGGTTACAAATAGTTTCCTTGGTTGGGGTTCATGTAAAATAAATTTTGCATCAGCCGAAAAAGCCATAGAAATAGTATCTTGGAACCTTGGTGGTGGTAATCCTAATACCTCTAGGTATTATCTAAATAAATCAACACCAGAAAAATTAAAAGCTTATAACCCTCCTTCGGTCGTACCTAACTACACAGAAAAGGTAATGAAGGTGATGAATTCTATCGGGGAAGAAAATTTGGTAAAAGAAAATTCTTAAAATCGTTTAAAATCTAAAAACAAAAGCCTTGTCACGTTCGCGTGGCGAGGCTTTTGTTTATCTTAAAAAATTAAAAACAAAAAAAACACCACGTTTTGTGTGGTGTTTTTTTTGTTTAGTTTTTTATTTTTCTAAATGTACTAAAGTCATTTTTTGGTCTTTTGGTTCAAAAAGAGTAATTTGGAAATTATAAGTTTTTCCTAATTCTAATTTTTCATGCAATTTGTCTTCTCCTCCAAATGTTGAATTGTGTACCAATCCAGCTACTCCTTCTTTGATAGATACCAATGCTCCGTGTTTATTGTATTTAATAACAACACCGCTTATGATATCACCCTTTTTAAGCTTACCTTCGTATTCTTTCCAAGGGTTTTCTTTTAGAGCTTTTATAGAAAGAGATATTTTACCTTCTTTTATTTCTATAACTTTTGCTTTGATAGAGTCTCCAACTTTAAACAAACTTCTCGGATCTTCTACTAGGCCCCAGTCAAGCTCAGATATGTGCACCAAGCCTTCTAATTTGTCTTCTAGTTTCAAGAAAACTCCAAAGTCTACAATACCTGCTACTGTACAATTTACAGTGTCTCCTACGTTGTATTTACTCAACATTTCAGTTTTTTCTTCGGGATTGTTGTCTTTTTCTGAGAAGATAAGTTTACCTTCTTTTGGTAATGAAGATATCATGATAACTGAAATCTTTTCACCAACAAGTTTTTTAAGTTCTTTTAAGATTTTGTCTTTATCAGAGTCTAATACTCTAGGATAGTGTTCTGATTTTAGTTGAGAAGCAGGCAAGAATCCTTGGATCCCTTGCCATTCGAGGATAAGACCCCCTTTGTTTGCATCTTTAACTTCAAGATCCATAATAGTCTTGGATTTGATAGCTT
>CAYLLX010000009.1:0-15371 GCA_964384975.1 uncultured Candidatus Saccharibacteria bacterium | reverse complement strand
CAATGATGGGTGTTGTAATACCTTTCGCTATAATGTATCTACTTTTATCAAAAGCAAAAGATACAGCTGTTTCTATGTCAGGAGAGCTTGGTGCTAAAATTGCAGGTATTAGTGGATCAATAGCAAAATTAGCAACAGCAGCAATAACAGGTGGGGCTGGTTTAATGGCTGGAGCAGCCATGGGAGGAGTTGGTATGGCTGGTAGAAGCTTAGGGGGTAGATTGGGTGACAAGGTTCAAGGATGGGGGTCAGAAAACGGAAACTGGGCACAAAGAGGCTTGTATGGTGCTGGTAAAAAAATGTCTACTGGGAGCTGGGACCCTAGAGCTGTGTCTGTTGCAGGATTTAGCTTAGCTTCTGCTGGTGTTGTTGGTAAAGGGCAACAAGGTGGTTGGGATAAAATGAAAGAAGATAAAGACAAGAGACATCAAGCAAGAGCAAAAGAATTAGCAGAAAATGCGAGTGAATCAGAAAGAAAAGAAAAAGAAAAAATTGAAATTGCTGTTTTGGATGCGGAAATTGAACATGCTGCAAAACTAGCAGATTTAGACAAAGAGATTGAAAAAGCAAAAGAAGCCTTAGCTAATGCGCCAGATTCAGAAAAAGCACAAAAAAGAACTGAACTACAGTTAGCAAAAGACAACAAAAAAGCTGAATTAAATAATATTACAATAAATATACCTGATCCAGCAAATCCAACACAAAACATGACTCTTTCTGCTGGTAAAGAAGCTGCAAAAAATAAAGGTTATGAAATAAAAAACAAAGAAAAAGAAGCCAAAAAAGCTTATGCTGACAAAATAGTAAACAAAGCTTGGGGTTGGACAGGTGAAAAAGAAAGAAGAGAAGAAACAGCAAACAAAATAAGACTAGGTAGTTCAGAAAAAAAAGACGATAATAAAAAATAAAAATGAACAAAAAAACACAATTATTAGAAATAGTAAAAGATGAACTTGTATTCTTGCCAAAAGAAATACAAAAAGTTATTGCCGAACATTCTTGGTTTGAGGATGTTGAAAGTATTTGTAAAAGATACGGACTAACAGAAGAAGAAACTTATGCTGTTCAAAAAGAAACCCTTATAATGCTTATGGGTTTGAGTGTAAATCTAGCAGAAGAAATAGAATACAATGTAATTTTAACCAAAAAGGAATCTATCGAAATAGCAAATGAAATAAATAATATAGTACTTACAAAAACATCAGATCACCTAGAAAATGAAATAAAAGAAAAAATAGTAAAAAAAGAACCAAAATGGCATCAAAACATTGATTTCTTTTTATCAAATGGCAATTGGTTTACTTTTCTAGAAGGGGAACATTCTAGAAATCAAATGATTGATAATAAAAAAACAAATCAAGCAGAAACAGATATCTCAAAAATCGAAAAATTAAAAGAAAGTTTTACTATCTAAAATAAAAAAAATGGAAAAAACAATAGACTTCCTACAAGTAAAAATAGAAAAAGCTAAAATGCAATTACCCAAAGAAACATTGCAGGCTATTAACAATGTGAAATGGGAAAATGTTATTCTGACAATGAAAGAAAGTAAAAATCTAAACTTTACTCAAGTAGAGGATTTACTCTTGGAAACAGAGCTTGTTCTTTGTGGCCTAATAAAAACAGAAGACTATCCAAAAGAAATAACAAACAGACTCAGGATTCCTAAAGCAAAAACAGACGAAATAATAAACGAATTAAATGAAAAAGTTTTTAAAAAAATCCGTCAAGAATTAATAAGAATAAAAGAATTAAATGAAAAATTTGCAAATACAGAAATAAAAAAAGAAGATACCATTACCAACACTGCAACAGAAATTCAAAATAAAGAAATAGAAAAACACGAAGAAGATGTACTTACAAACACAGGAATCAATATAATAAAAGAAGAAAATACTGAAATACCAAAGCCTATTTTAGAAAAAGAAGAAAACCTAGAAGAAAAAAGAGGGGAGATATTGGAAAACATAACAAATCCAGAAGATATAAAAAATACTCCTAAAATAGTAAACATTTTAGAAAAAAGACTCAATAGTACTTTTTCTTTGCCTCAAAAAAACACAGAACACAAGGAAGAAAAAGTAGACTTTTTGGTTAAAAAATCTATCCCAAAAATAGATCCTTACCGAGAAATACCCGAATAGCTAGTTTTAAAATAGTTTTTTGTATATAATTATATTATATGCAATTCAAGGTTCCACAATTCTTAGATATAGAAGATAAAATATTTGGCCCTTTTACTTTTAAGCAATTCGTATATCTTGCAGGAGGGGCGGGTATAGCTTATTTTTTATTCAAAGCTTTGGGTTTACTGGTCGGCCTTATTCCGATAGCGATAGTTGTAGGACTGGCTCTTGCTTTAGCTTTCTACAGACCAAATAACAAACCTTTTGTAGACCTAGTAGAAGCAAGTTTTAGATATTTGATTCAAAACAAATTATATATCTGGCAACAAAGAAAAATTAAAAAACAAATTAAAAAAGAAGAATTACCAAAACTTCAAAAAGAAGAAAACGAAACCGAAGTAAACAGAAGTAGAATAAAAGACCTTTCTTGGAGTTTGGATGTTTTAGATAATAAAAACGAATAATCAAATGGCACTATCAGCAAAAGCAACTCAAGAGTTTGTACCCATAAAAGAAATACGTGATGGTATTGTGGTACTTAAAGACGGCGGTTTGAGAGCTGTTATTTTAGCAAACTCTATAAATCTTTCCCTAAAATCAGAAGACGAACAAAAGGCGATAATATTTCAATTCCAAAACTTTTTAAATACACTTGATTTTTCTATTCAAATATCAGTTCAATCAAGAAAACTAGATATCAAACCCTATTTAGTAATGCTCGAAAACAGGATGAAAGTACAAACAGAGCCATTGTTAAAATTACAAACAAAAGAATACATAGACTTTATTAAAAAATTTACAGATGATGTCAACATAATGACTAAAAACTTTTATATTGTTATCCCTTATACTCCTAAAAGTTTCAATACAGACAAAAACCCAATAACTGGATTCTTTGCAAAAAAAACAAAAGAGCAAGCTAAAGCAGCAGAACAAGTAGATTTTGAAGAAAAAAGATCTCAGCTAGAACAAAGAGTAAACGTTATAAAACAAGGGCTAGCAAGTTGTGGTATTAAATCAAAAGAACTAGAAACAGAAAAGATAGTCGAACTATTTTACAAAGTATTTAACCCGGGGGAAGTCGAGGGTAAAATAGAACTATAATTTATTAGTAAAATAGATTATAATTATATAAATGTCATTATTTGATTCTTTATTAGGTAAAAAAGATAAAAAAGAAGAAGTTAGAGCTTCGGTTCTTTCTGTTTTACCTCAAGACATATATGAGTCAGCAACACTAGAACTCCAAGACATCATAGCTCCTTCAGCTTTAAAAATAGAACCCAAATCTATAAATCTAGGCGACAAAATAGCCAAAACTTTTTTTATAATATCTTATCCAAAATTTTTAACAGATAATTGGTTTTCACCTATTATCAATCTAGACAAAGTTTTTGATATTGCTATTTACGTACACCCGATAGACACTTCTCTAGCCTTAAGACAATTTCAAAAAAAAGTAGCCGAAGTCCAAAGTCAGATAAATCAAAGAGAAGCCAAAGGTATGGTGCGTGATCCTATGCTTGATACAGCTTTTAGAGACCTAGAAAGTCTCAGAGACAGCCTTATGCAAGCTCAAGAAAAGATGTTTGATGTGGGAGTATATATCACAGTCTATGCAGACAATGAACTCGAACTTTTCAAAGTTGAAAATGAAATCAAATCAATCCTAGAATCCAAACTTATCTATGTAAAACCTGCGCTTTTTCAACAAGAAGACGGTTTTAAAAGTGTTATTCCCACAGAAACAGATATCTTGAAAATACACCAGAAATTAAATTCTGAACCGCTTTCTAGTATTTTTCCTTTTGTATCTTTTGACCTTACTTCTGAAAAAGGTATTTTGTATGGAGTAAATAGACACAACTCTTCTCTTGTTATCTTTGATCGTTTTTCTTTGGAAAACTATAACTCGATAACTTTTGCAAAGTCTGGTTCTGGAAAATCTTATTGTACAAAGCTCGAAATATTACGTTCTCTTATGTTTGACATAGATGTCATAGTTATCGACCCTGAAAGAGAATACGAATACTTAGCCGAAGCAGTAGGGGGTAGATATTTTAATATTTCACTTTCTTCTGATCACCACATAAATCCTTTTGATTTACCTATACCTCGTGAAGATGAGACAGCCGAAGACGTCTTGCGTTCAAATATAATAAACCTCGTTGGTCTTTTTAGACTTATGCTCGGAGGACTAACCCCAGAAGAGGATTCTATGGTAGACCGTGCAATAGCAGAAACTTATGCAATAAAAGACATAACCCCCGACTCAGATTTTTCAAATATAGAACCTCCCCTTTTATCTGATTTTGAGATGGTTTTATCGGGAATAGAGGGTAGTGATTCTGTTTTACAAAGACTTTTAAAATACACTAGAGGTTCTTGGTCAACTTTTCTAAACAAACCTTCAAATGTAGATATAAATAAAAAATTTGTTGTTTTCTCTGTGCGAGACATGGAGGACGAATTGAAACCTATCGCTATGTATATCGTTACTCATTATATCTGGAACGCTGTTAGGAAAAATATCAAAAAAAGACTCCTTGTTGTGGACGAGGCTTGGTGGATGATGAAATCCGAAGACACAGCATCTTTCCTTTACTCTATTGCAAAAAGAGGTAGAAAATATTATCTAGGACTCTCTACTATAACTCAAGACGCGGCAGACTTTATGAAATCTCCATACGGAGTACCTATAGTCACAAACTCTTCTATCCAAATACTTTTGAAACAATCCCCAGCGACCATAGATGTATTACAAAAGACTTTCAACCTAACAGACGAAGAAAAATACCTCCTTTTGGAATCCGGAGTAGGGGAGGGTATCTTTTTTGCAGGACTTAAGCACGTTGCGATAAAAGTTATCGCTTCTTACACAGAAGACCAAATAATAACCTCAGATCCTTCTCAAGTATTGGCTATCAAAAAAGAAAAACAAGAACTAGCTCAAGATTCAGAAAAATAGAGTTTTTTACTTGGTAATTGTTTTTTTATATATTATAATATAATATATGTCTAAAAAGTTTATCCTTTTGTTTGTATTTATTTTTTGTTTCACTTTTTTTAATTTTACAAAAGAGACAAAAGCTCAATTAAGAGACGGAGATGTAAACATGTCCGTATTTCCAAATTTACCTCAAAAAAACCAAGATATCAAAGCCACCCTGCAAAGCTTTGTTTTTGATTTAAACAAATCAAGTATTTTATGGACAGTAAATGGAGAAGAAAAACTTTTTGGTATTGGAAAAAAAGAATTTTCATTTAACACAGGAGAAATGCCAAACGGTCTAACCATTCAAGCTCAAATAGGCACAGCCGAAGGACAAAGTATCACAAAGACTTTATTTATAAGCCCTTCTGAATTAGACATTATATGGGAGGCATACGATACATACAAACCACCTTTTTATAAAGGTAAAGCTTTCGTATCAAAAGAGGGAAGTTTCAAGGTTGTCGCTATGCCAAATATAAAAACCGCAGGCAGGTCTACAAGTCCTAAAAACTTATCTTACTCTTGGAAAAAAGACGGAGTAAATCAAGGCTCTCTTTCTGGATGGGGTAAAAGTTCTTTTGTTTTTAAAAATACATACTTAGATCAATCAAACAGGATAGATGTCGCTGTATCAAATTTAACAGGGGAAACAAGAGGAACAAGATCTATAACCTTGTCACCTTCAAATCCAAAAATACTATTTTATGAAAATGACCCCGTTTTAGGTGTAAAATATGAAAATACTATAAAAAATAACACTTTGATTAGTAAAAATGGTATCATAATAAAAGCAGAACCGTATTTCTTTTCACCAAAAAACATAAACGAGCCTGAGCTTGATTTTGCTTGGTTTGTAAACAACCAAAGAATAGAAACACCAGCAAATAAAAGTATTTTATCATTAAAACCAGCAGAGGGAACAAGTGGTACAAGTAATTTAAAATTAGAAATAGAAAATTCAGGTACGCTTTTCCAAAAAATAAACAAATCACTAAGCTTAAATTTCTAAAATGAATAAATTTTTATTAAAAATATTAATACTTTGCACAGTCATAACAGGAAGCTTTTTAGCAATAAAAACCGAAGCGCAAAATACAACCTCTACAACAATCAACAATCAACTGCTTGTTGTGGCTAGATCAGAAGAAAAAAAGGTTATCATTAATGTTAGCAACATTAATCAAAAAATAAACGTTGATTATGAGATATTTAAGGGTACTGATAAAAATGCAGTAGGGGCTGATAGAAAAAAAGTGACTAAAATAGTTAATTCTTCTACACAAACCTCCACTCATACTTTTGAGAATCTAACTGATGCAAATAATTGGAATGTTTTAGTTACAACATACAAGGATACAGATACAGCAGCAACAAAACAAACAGGAGCTGCGACTTTTTCAATACCAGGACCAACAGCGCCTCCTAACTCTGCTGATGCAACTCTAAATGGAAGCCAAACAACACTCGACACAGATACAACTTATACACCCCTAGCACCTATTTCAGAAACATTGGGAGGTTGTACTCTTCCAGACGGCACAATAAAAGAAAACTGTATCGATACAGCCGAAGCAGGAGCTTTTGGAAAATATTTTAATGCTTTGATAAGAATATTTATAGGATTCTGTGCAGTATTGGCTATGATTTTTATCGTAATAGGTGGAATGCAATATATGACAAGCGAACTCGTTTCAGGCAAAGAAGAGGCAAAGAAACGCATCTGGGGAGCAGTAGGGGGACTAATACTCGCACTCGCTTCTTATGCAATACTTAACACAATAAATCCTCAGCTTTTAGATATTAGTCTAAGTGGAGTAGCAAAAGCAGCAATAGAATTACAAGATGAATCTGAAACATTAGACATGATATCATCTGAATCAACTAGTGGGAGTACTCAAGCAACAAAATTATGCCCTGAAGGTTTTGAAAATATAACAACAAGCACAAATGTAAAAATGTTTCTCTGTAAAAAAATATCACAAAAAGTGAAAAACATGATTGAAAAAGCTAAAACTGAAAACATAATTTTAGCAGGTTGGTCACACAGATCCTCAAAAAGACAAGAGGAACTTAGAGCTAAATATTGTGGTGGAACAAGCAACGTTTTTAATAAAAATGCAAAATGCACACCTCCAGTAGCGTACCCAGGAACGTCAAGACATGAACAAGCACTAGCCATAGACTTTACTTGTGACGGTACATCAATACAAACAAGAGACAATAAATGTTTTATTTGGTTACAAAGAAATGCCTTAAGTTATGGATTAAAAAACTTCGACAAAGAACCTTGGCATTGGTCTTTTGATGGAAGATAACAGTTAATTAAATAAATCATGCAAAAAAGAAACCTTACAATTTTAATAACAATAATACTTGCAGTCGCTGTGGTTGTTTTTGGTTTTATGTTTTTCTTCCAAAGACCAGCGACAGATAACACAAATACACCTAGAACAAATTTCTTTGGTCAGTTTTTTCCTTTCGGTAGAAATAACCAAACACAAAATCCAACAGATAATACCATAGATCTATCAGGAGAAAATACCAACCAAGGAGAACAAACATTTATTCCAAAAATGGCTAAAATTTCTAGCATGCCTGTAGCAGGATTTATCGCTTATGAAAAAGAAAGATTTATAAATCTACCTATAGTAGAACCAACAGAAGGGGAGGTTATTTCAAACGAAGCTCCGACAGCTCCTCCGACAGAATTCGTACCTTTTGTTAAATACATAGCAAAAGCAGATGCAAATGTATATCAAACATTCTTAGACAAAATAGATGAAAGGAGACTCAGCACGACAATAATTCCTAAAATACACGATGCTTATTTCAGTAAAGACGGGGAGTCTGTAATAGTGCGATATCTAAAATCAGACAATCAAACAATCGAAACCTTTTTGGGTAGATTACCAAAAGACGTGATAGGTGGTGACATAACAGACAATACAAATCTCCGAGGTAGCTTTTTACCAGACAACGTCACAGACATAAGTGTCTCAAATAACAAAGAGCAGTTTTTCTATCTAGTAGACGGAAAAGACTTTTCTACAGGCAACACAATAGATAAAACAGGGGACAAGAAAACTTTAGTTTTTGATTCTCCTTTTACAGAGTGGCTTTCAAATTGGGCAAATAAAGATTCTATAATAATAACAACAAAACCTGCTTCTAATTTTGCGGGTATTGCATATTCTCTAGATCCCAACAAAAAAGAATTACGAAAAGTATTAAGCGGTATAAACGGACTTGTGACTTTAGGTAGTCCAGACGGGAAAAAATTATTATATTCAGACAACAATCTAAATCTATTTACTTTAAATACAGAAAACAACCAAAGACAGCAAATATCTATAAGAACATTAGCAGAAAAATGCATCTGGTCCAATGACAGTGAAAATATTTTTTGCTCAGTACCACAAAACGTATCTGGATCTTCTTATCCTGAGCTTTGGTACCAAGGAGAAGTTAGTTTCAGTGATTCATTCTGGAAAATAAACACCAACACAGGAGAAACTCTCAACATAGCAAACTCAGAAGAAATAGCAGGGGAGAGTGTTGATGGTATAAAACTATCTCTAAATGAAAAAGAATCTCATTTGTTTTTTATCAACAAAAAAGATTCTTTTCTTTGGGTAATAAGACTTTAATTAATCTTAATTAAATACTACCGATATATTTGATAACTATTTTTCTATCTCTTCCCTCACCAACAGACTCAGTAGCTAGGTCTCCAGCCTCTGCCAAAAACTCATGAACTATTTTTCTATCAAAAGCAGACATAGGGGATAATTCCATACTTGATTTAAAATACCTAGCTCTTTCCGCCATCATATGAGCCAAAGCTTTTATACTTTCTATTTTTCTCTTATGAAAATTATTTATATCGAGCAATATAGACTTTTCTGCCAATTCAGGATTATTTTTCTCAACAATTCTTTTAAATAAATGATTTAAAGAGTGCAATGCTTCTCCTTCTTTTCCTGTAAAAAAATGAGGTTTATCTATTTCTAAAGACAAAACAAGATTTTTATCAAAATCTCCTTCGAAAGAAATATCTTTTACTTCAAAAGAAGCTTTTTCTAATATTTCTTTTATTAAGTTTTTTAAAAAATCTTGACTCATTTTTTATTTATTTTTTATTAATAAACTCTGATCTTCTTTTTTACTAAAAGCTATTTGTTGTAAGGTTACAAAGATATTACTTGTTATAAGGTATAGGGCAATAGCTCCATTTGTACTATAAGCGATAAAAGCGATAAATATAGGCATTATGTATTTCATATTCATATTCATACTTTTTGCTAAATTGTCTTGAAAACTACCTTTTTCACCAGAAGACATTTGATTTTTAGGCATATAATAAAACTGGAAGAATTGAGTGATACCTGTAATTATCGCTAAAATAATCAAAACAGCTTTGTTTTGTAGATCTAAGCCCAAAAAGGTCATGCTTATCGTTTCTGGTAATTTTATAAAAGGGTACAAGAAATCTAAATTAAATCCAACCCCAGAACCATTAAAGAAAACTCTATACAAAGCAAACAAGATAGGAAGTTGAATTAATATCAAAAGACAACCAGAAAAAGGGTTTGTTTTTGAAGTTTTATAAAGCTCCATAGTTTTTTTAGCTTGTTCTTCTTTTGAAAGCCCAGAATCCTTTATCTTCTTTAATTCTGGCTCTAGAAGCTTCATTTTTGCCTGACTTTCGATTGATTTCTTTGAAAGAGGGAAAAGTACTACTTTTACCAAAACAGTAAGTATAACCACAGCCAAACCTATATCAGCACCAGGCACAACTGACACAAGGAAGGCCAAAGCATTCAAAAGGGGTTTATAAAAAATATTATTCCATATAGATGTAAACATTCTTACATTCTATCTCAAAATCCTTAAAAAACCAAATTTTTTATTTCAAAGGATCAAAATGGTTTTTTTGCCAAGGGTGACAACGCACTATTCTTTTAATGCCCAAATAAAAACCCTTTAAAAATCCATATTTTATGAAAGCTTGTTTTGTATATTCTGAACAAGTAGGGTAAAAAACACAAACAGGATTTCTCACTAAACCTATTTTTTTAGGAATCCCTGTATCAGGGGAGAGTATTTTTTGGTATATTTTTATTAAAAAAACAATAATTTTAACCATAATTTAATTATTTTATATTTTATTTAACAAAAATAATATCTCTTTTTTTAGATTTTCCCTCGGATTCTTGTCTTTTGTCTTGTTTCCACCAAAAAACTCAAAGCTTTTCTTTCCAAATATAAAAATAGCTCCTATTTTTAAAGGTTTTTCTTTTAAAATATCGTTCAATAAAGAAAAACCTTTTCTTTTTAAGCTATTTCTTTCTACTGCTTTCTTTGAGACAGTCTTAGGAACAACAAAAGCAAATTTATAAGACAAAAAACCAACATTTTCAATGTTTTTTATGTATTTTAGTGTTAAATTAGGAGAAGAAACAAACTTACCGTTTTTAAATATTAAATCAAATTCCTTTTTATTTGCTCTATTTTTTTTAGGAAGCATATTAATATTAAAAAACCCTTATTTTGTAAGGGAAAATTAAACAGCTAATTTTTTTCTACCTATTTGACGTCTACGAGCAAGAACATTTTGACCGTTTTTAGTCTTAGATCTAACCAAAAAACCGTGTGTTTTTGCTCTCTTTCTTTTATTTGGTTGGTATGTTTGTGACATATGAATGAGTATATAACACTTTTTTAAATAAATCAAATATTTAAAAATGTTTATATCTTGTTGATAAAAAAAGTTATTAACAGTTTATAAACATGGTTAATAACTTTTTTAAGTTTTTTCAAAAACTTAAAACATAGTATAATAAAAAACAATGGATCCCGTTAGAAATAGTATAAAGGTTAAAAATGGGATTGCATATTTTAATAATAATCAAAAATAAATTTCTAACGGGATGGATACAAAACAACTTTGGAGAAACTGTTTAAATGAAATAGAAACAACTGTTTCAAAAGCAAACTTTAGCACTTGGTTTAAAAACACCTCTATTTTAAAAGAAGAGGGAGGTATTATTCACATAGCAGTACCAAATGAATTCGTTAGAGACTGGCTAAAAAACAAATATCACAAATTAATAACCAAAATACTAACTGAGAGTAACGAAACACTTAGAGGAGTAGAATACATAATAACTAAGATAGAAAACAACCCTCAAGCAGAAGAAAAAGTAGAAAATACAATAAATAAAGAGTTGCCTTTAAAGGATTTGTATATAAATCCTCAGGACAACATAAACCCAAAATACAAGTTTGATGCTTTTATTGTTGGATCTTTCAATGAACTAGCTTACGCCGCAGCCCAAGCCATAATAGAACACCCTGGAACAAAATGTAATCCGTTTTTTGTTTACGGAAACACTGGACTAGGTAAAACTCACTTATTACAAGCGATAGGAAACTCTATTAAAAATAAGTATCCTGAAAAAAAGGCATGTTATATAACACTTGAGAAATTTGCGACAGAATTCGTAAACTCTTTAAATAATTCTAACAATACAAATGCCTTGAGCAAAACAAATTCATTTAAAGAAAAATACCGAAAATATGATCTGCTTATTATAGACGACATACAATTCATCGGAAAAATGGAGAAAATCCAAGAAGAGCTTTTCCATACTTTCAATAGTTTCTATGAAGCATCTAAACCAATAATATTTTCTTCTGATCAACATCCAAACAACATACCAGGACTTGTTGACCGTTTAAAGTCTAGGTTTTCTATGGGTATTATCGTTGATATAATAGAACCAGAATACGAATCAAGACTTGCAATATTGAAACTAAAAGCCAAGGAGCTCGGGGTAGAGCTCGGGCAAGATGTCTTGGAATTCATCGCTTCAAACATAGAAGGAAACATAAGAGAGCTCGAAGGGAACTTAAACAATATTGTTTTACAACAAAAGCTTAAAAACAGACATCTTTCTTTGGTTGAAATAAAAAACTCTTTAAAAAACAGCATTAGACCCAAGAAAAACGTAGCTATTAAAGACGTAGTAAAAATAGTAACAGATCACTACAACCTAGAAGAAGAGTCTGTTTACGAAAAAACAAGAAGAAAAGAAATCGTAAAAGCAAGACAAGTTATTATGTATATATTACGAGAAGATTTCAATGTTTCATACCCTTTAATAGGTCAGAAACTCGGAGGCAAGGATCACACAACAGTAATACACTCTCATTTAAAAATAAAAGAAGAAATAAAGAACAATCAACAATTATTACAAGAGATTGAGCAGATAAGAATTATGTTTAAATGATGTGTATAACTTTAGAATTATGTGTATAAAAATATTTTATATATGTTAATAAAAAAGAATAACTTGGTGAATATTAAAATAAAAAATATTTTATCAACAAATTAAAAAAAATATTACTTATTACTAATGGTATAGCTGCTAAAAATATATTCCAAATTAAAAAAATATTACAGTGATTATGAAAAGCAAAATTACAAATTAGCATTATAAATAAAAGTCGAAAAAAGTTTTACACTTATTAACAGTCCTAATAATAATAATAATTTTTTATATAATAATATGAAACTAGAATGTGGAATAGAGAAAATTAAAAACGCAATCTCATTATCTGAAAAAATAACAGGTAAGAATTTAACACTACCGGTGCTAAGTTCTATTTTGTTTATAGCAACAGGTAAGACTTTAAAACTAAGAGCAACAAATTTAAATCTAGGTATCGAAATAGAAATACCAGCAAAAATAGAAAAAGAAGGTGTTGTTGCTGTTTCAGGTTCTGTTTTAGCCAATGTTTTTGCAAATATTCATCAAGGTGAAAGTGTTTCAATAGAAGCAGAAGAAGGTAATTTTATTATTAAAACAAAAAAGAATAAAATTAAATTAAATGGTCAAATAACAGAAGATTTTCCTACTATACCTATCGTAGAAGGGGATAGTTTTGAATTGAATGCAAAAAAATTCGTCGAAGGAATAAAAGCTGTTTATTATAGTTGTTCTGTTTCTGATATAAAACCAGAAATATCTTCTGTGTATATTTATTCTTACGAAGATGGGTTGGTTTTTGTTTCAACTGATTCTTTTAGGTTGGCAGAAAAAAAGATAAAGTTTAAAAATATTCCTGAAATAAATGGTATATTGATACCTTTTAAAAATATTTCTGACATTGTGAGGATTTTTGGTGATTTAAATGAAGATGTAAAAATTTCTTTCAATAAAAATCAAATATCTTTTAGTTCTGGTGATATTTATTTAACTTCTCGTGTTGTTGATGGTGTTTTTCCTGATTATCGTCAGATTATGCCAAAAGAATTTAAAACAGAAGTTGTTATATTGAAACAAGATCTTTTAAATGCCCTCAAAGTCTCAAATATCTTCTCAGACAAGTTTAATCAAGTAAGTCTAACTGTTGGACCAAAAGAAAAGATTTTTGAAATCTCGTCGTATAATAACGACATAGGAGAAAATAAAACATCTCTCGACGGTGCTTTGAGCGGGGAGAGTATTGAGCTTAGTTTTAATTATAAATATTTCGTAGACTGTTTTCAGTCTTTAAATACAGACAGTGTTTCTATTAGATTTAATTCACCATCAAGTCCTATTTTTGTGACAGGTGTTTCCGATAATTCTTTCAATTATTTGATAATGCCGATGAACAGATAATGATTGAGATAAAAGATCTTTTTGGACGCTTCGAAAGCCTTCTAGGGAATGAAGAATTTAAAAAAGGTGCTATCGCTTCTGTTTTGAAGGATTTATTAAAAATAGAAGTAGAAAAAGAAAAAATAACTATAGTTAAAGGAGATATTTATTTAGATATAAATTTAATTTATAAAAATGAGATTTTTATAAAAAAAGAATTAATACTAAAAAAGATTTTAGAATTATTGCCTGGTAAGAATTTAGATATAAAATAATTATTCAACTCTAAAAATAGAGGTAAATTCTTGTTGATTGAAAACACTATCATAAACAACAAGTTTTAATTCATTGCTATTTGCTATATTGTTTATCTCAGAAGGAGTAAAAGAAAAGATAAAAGGATTTTTTAGTGTTTTTATATAAACATCATTGATAAAAATATCTATTTTTTCCAAAGGAAAATTACTGTTGTTTATAAATGTTAAATTTATTTTATCATTCATGTTGTGTATTTTTTCTTGATCGGGTGCTGTTATTGTGATTTTTGGTTTTAGATTTTCTGTGTGTATGTTGTCGTATTCTGTTGGTATTTGAGATGGAGCTATTGTTTGGTAGCGACCTCTATTTTGTGCCCACCAGTTTTGAACAGGTATTTCCCAGTTTCTGTATTGAGAATCTGATTGGGGATTTGATGGAGCTTCTCCTGTTACATTGTTTTTGTCTACCCAATGTAGAATGTTATGGACGCTTGTTATTATTTTTTCAGTTAAAGTTTCTTTTGGTGTATTTTCTGTTGCAAGTTTTCCAGAAATTCTATCTATTAAAACTCTTTCATTTCCCATCCAAGAACCCCTCAAAACTGGTTTTGTGTTTTCTATATCATAATTTAGATTTGGTTTTTCAAATTGTTCATTTGGTATTTTTTTCATAGCTTCTATTATGAATTTATTCCAAATAGGTCCCGCTACAGCAGAACCTCCTTTTTTCATTGGAGTATTGTCGTTATTTCCTGCCCACACACCCACAACCAAAGTTGGTGTATATCCAACAGTCCAAGCGTCTCTATTGCTATTTGTAGTACCTGTTTTTACTGCAGCATTTATTGCTCCTGTGTTAAGTGTACTATTTGCTCCAAAAGTAGGAGTTCTTGCTTTATTGTCAGATAAAATATCTGAAATCATTAAGGCTGTATTTTTATTTAAAACCTCTCTTGGATTTGGTTTATACTCTTCTAAAATATTTCCTTTATTGTCTTCTATTTTCAATATCCCTGTGTGTGGGTTTCTTGTTCCATTATTTGCAAATACTGCGTAAGCAGAAGTCATGTCTAGTAATTTTACTTCTCCACCTCCGATAACGAGAGTTAATCCGTAGCTTTTCACGTTAGTTAGAGTTGTTATTCCCATATCCTCAGAAGTTTTAAAAGAGTCATTTAATCCTGCGAGATAAAAAAGCTTTACAGCTGGTATGTTTATTGATTGTGCTAGGGCGTCTCTCAAAGACATAGGCCCTCTAAATTTACCGTCATAGTTTTGAGGCATATAACAAACAGAAGCATCTCTACCTCCTGTTGGCCTTCCGTAAGCGTCACAAGACGTGGAG